>CABPXT010000024.1:0-17478 GCA_902461405.1 uncultured Collinsella sp. | reverse complement strand
GCGAACCCGTGGAGGGATTCGCATGCGGCCGACAGGGGGTACGCGGCTTGAATTAGGCCATGAGCAGGCCGGTCTCCGCGACGTTCTTGTACCAGTACGCGCTCGCCTTGGGATAGCGCTTCTGGGTCTCAAAGTCGATGTAGAACAGGCCGTAACGTTTGTTATAGCCGTTGGTCCAGGAGAACTGGTCCTGCAGCGACCACACAAAGTAACCGTCGACGTTTACGCCGCCGTCGATCGCCTTGAGGATCCATGCGAGATGCTGACGCATGTAGTCGATGCGGGGGGCGTCGTCGATAAAGCCGTCCTCAAAGTCGTCCTTATAGCCCATGCCGTTCTCGGTGATGTAGATCTTCTTGTAGTTGGGGTAATCGTTCTTAATGCGGAGCAGCAGGTCGTAGAGGCCCTCGGGATAGATGATCCAGTCCCAATCGGTGGTGGGAACGCCTTCGCGCACGCATGACTCGCCCACGCCCTTGAGGAACCAGCGCGAGGAGCCCTTGTCGCCGGTGCCATTGTGGTTGATGTCGTTTTCGCCCTCGGCGGCACGCAGGAACTGGCACTTGTAGGTGTTGACACCCAGGCAATCGTTGTAGGGGAGCGCGGCGGTCAGCGCGGCGATGTCCTCGTCGCGGACGTCGAGCTCGCCGCCGGCGATATGGGCCAGCTTGGTCGCAGCCTCCATGGTGTCGGCTGCATAGTGGCCGCGGAAGGTGGCGTCGAGTACCCAGCGGTTGTTGATGACGTCGGCCATGCGAGCTGCCTCGCAGTCGGCGGCATTGTTGGGGTCGAGGGGATACTTGGGCTCTAGGTTCTGGACAATGCCGATCTCGCCCTCAAAGCCGCCCTCGTGGAAGGCGACGACAGCCTTGGCGTGGGCCACCATCATGTTGTGCATGAGCTGGAAGGCCTTGTCCAGACGATACTTCTCGCCGTGCGGCCAGTTGCCAACGATAAAGCTGCCCTCGGCGGTTGCGGGAATCTCGTTAAAGGTAAACCAATGCTTGACCTCGGTGAACTCGGCAAAGCAGAACTTGGCGTACTCGACGAAGGCGTCGATGGTCGTGCGCGTCAGGAATCCCTCGCCGCCGTCCTGGTAGAAGGCCTCGGGCGTATCGAAGTGATCGAGCGTGACATAGGGGATAACGCCAGCTTTGTTGCAGGTGGCAAAGAGCTCGTGATAGAAGGCGACGCCCTCGGGGTTAATCTCGCCGGTGCCACTGGGGAAGATACGGCTCCAAGCGATGGAGACGCGAATACCGTTGATGCCGAAGCGCTGGCACAGGTCGATATCGACCGGATATTTGTTGTAGAAGTCGCTTGCAGGATCGGGGGAGAAGCGACCCTGAGCAGCCAGGAAATCGTCCCAAGGCACTTTGCCCTTGCCGTGCGTGCGCGTCTCGCCCTCAACCTGGTAAGCGGCGGTGGCGCCGCCAAACACAAAGCCGTCGGGGAACTGCATGGGGTTGGTCATGAGTCATCCTTTCTGTGGGATATGAATAGGGAGAGGTGCCCAAACTGGGGGTCCGGGCACCAACAGGGGAGAAACTAGTCGAGGTTCTCGCGGAGCCACTTGATGGCGCCAGCAGGGTCGCGAGTAAGGTCGATATATTCCTTACCGCGCGGGGCGAGCAGCTTAATGCCCAGGCGATCGGTGTCGGCCTTCATGTCGTTGTAGTAGCTACGGACCTGCGGGGCGAGCACGATGACGTCGTACTGATCCATGATGGCAGTGTGCTGGCCATAAGCGCCGGCAGAGGAAGCAATGTTCTCTCCGGTCTGCGCGGCACCTTCCTTGATGGCATTGGCAAGCATGGCAGAGGTGCCGGCGCCGGCGCACAGGACGAGGACCTTCAGACCGTCGACATCCTTCTTGGCGGATGCGTCGGCGGCGGGCTCGGGCTGATCGGCGACAGGCTTGCTGTCGGCGGCAGCGGCGGTCGGCTCGACGGAAGCGGTAGCCTGCTCGACAGCGGGTGCAGGGGCGTCGGCGGCGATGGCAGCGGCGCCATCGGACTCGAGACCCAGCTCGGCGGCGCGCTCTGCCTCCTGGTCGCAGAGCAGCTTATCGTATGCCTTCAAGAACGGCAGATAGATGATGGCGTCCAGCAAGATGATGATTGCGACAAATACCAGAGCGATAAGCTGGAAGTTCGTGGTGATGAAGATGCCGATGGGGGCGGGGGTGGCCCAAGGCACCACGAAGGAGAAGCCGTTCATGCCCACGTTATCGATAAAGAACTTGGCAACACTCACGTTGACGCAACCGGCGGCAACAAAGGGGATGAGCATGTAGGGGTTAAGGATCATCGGCGCGCCAAAGAGCAGCGGTTCGTTGACGGCGAAGGCAACAGGAACAATCGAGGCCTTACCGACGGCTTTGAGCTGCTTGGACTTCATAAAGAGAATCAGCAGAAGCGGCACGATGAACGTGGCGCCGGTGCCGCCGAACTCACCCACGAGCGACATGTTAAAGGTGAGGGAGTGGGCGGGGTGGCCACCGGCCAGCAGAACCTGCAGGTTCTCGGCCTGGTTGGCAAGACGGATGGGGTCGATGCCCGGCTGGACGATCGAGGGGCCATGGACGCCGATGAACCAGAAGAACGCAGTGGCTGCCTGGATAAGGATAAGGCCAGGATAGGTTTCTGCAGCGGTAAAGAGCGGGGAGAGCAGTTTGATAAGCAGCTCGGAGAACGGAACGCCCATGAGGTTGCGCACGACGACATCGATGATGCCGCAGATGATGACGGCACCGCCAAAGGGGATAATGTCGCGGAAGTTCTGAGCGATGGCGCCCGGGACCTCCTTGGGCAGCTTAATGGTCAGATCGCGAGAGACGCAGAACTTATAGACCCACACGGTAATGAACGCGGCGATATAGGCCGAGAACAGACCGCGCGTACCCATGCTGGTGCAATCGAAGACCGAAAGCTCGGAGCCGTCGAGCTTGGTGGTGAACTGCGTGACTGCGAGCAGCAGCATGCTGCACTGGGCGGCCACCATGGTGGAGCCGTCGTTGAGCACTTTGCCGGCGGGCATGCGACGGTTCATGGATGCCGTGAAGTTCTTGGCAGTGGTGCCGGCAACCATGATGCCCATGACACCCATGGTGAAGTTGTACAGCTTGTTGCACCAGTCGAGGAGCGGCTGGGGCAACGTGATGCCGACCACGCCGGGAAGCGTGGCGATCAGCAGAAAGATCGAAGAGGTGAGGACAATGGGCATGCACCCAAGGAATCCGTCCTTGATGGCCTGGAGGTATATGTTCCTCGAGATCTTCTCAAAGAACGGTTGATGCTTTTCGAGCATCTTTACGATGGCGTCCATAGAGCTCCTTTGCTACTTGATGCGCGATGCATGTGGATGGAACTGGTCGTCGATGGATGGTCAGGACTGCCCGGAAACCTTCCTGCTTAAGGAAGGCATTGCGAAATGACAACGTTGTCATTTCGTTAATGACAACGTAAGACATTTTTGAAAGAGCAACAAGGATTTACGGGTGAACGGTCGATATTGTCCGATAAGCGGCTGATTTGTCAGTCAGGCAGGTAGTGTATGCTAGAACGCAAAAACAAGCGATGTAAAACCGACTGGAGAAGCAGTGGCAACGATGGACAAGAAAAATGTCTCAATGAATGATGTGGCGATTGCCGCTGGTGTTTCTCTCAAGACGGCTTCGCGCGTGATTAACGAGCCCGATAGCGTGCGAGAGTCGACACGCGATAAGGTTCATTCGGCCATGGAGGCGCTCGGGTTTCGAGCCAACTATGCCGCGCGTTCGCTCAAGTTGGGCCGTTACGGGTGTATCGGCGTCGTGCTGTTCCACTTGTCGGGCGGTGCCGTGGACATGATCGACGGTATCGCCGATGCCGCCGAAGAGCGAGGCTTTGCTCTTACGATGATCAAAAAGCGGGCGGGGGAGAAGATGACCCTTGCCGAAGCGGCGCGTAGGATGTCGCAGCTTCCCGTCGACGGCATGATTTTCAACCTGCGCCAGATGGTCGATGACTTTGATACCTTTGAGGCGCCGAAAGACCTCAAGACGGTGATTATCACACCGATGGAACATCCTACCTGCTCTACCGTCAGTGACGACCAAGAGGGCGGCGCGCGCATGGCGTGCGAGTACTTCTTGAACCACGGGCACAAGAACGTGTACTTCGTCTCTGGTAAGAAAGAGTCACTGTCGAGCCAGTGCCGTATGAAAGGTTGGCGAGCGGCACTCGAGGCACGTGGCATTGAGCCGCCTGAACCTCTGCAAGGCGATTGGAATGCGGATAGTGGCTACGCCGCGGGCCTTGTGCTTGCCGATAAACCCGATTGCACGGCGGTCCTCGCTGCTAACGACTGCATGGCAAACGGCGTGATGATGGCTCTACGTGACAAAGGGCTCAATGTGCCCGACGACGTGTCCGTGATCGGCTTTGACGACGAACTCTACAAGACGATTCCCAACTCGATTCTGACATCGGTGAAGTTTCGCCACCGCGAGCTGGGCGTCCGTGCGCTCAACGAGGTCGTCGCGGGTCTGGAAGCCCCGAGCTCCAGAAGCCGTACGCTCGTCTCGGGCGTGTTGGTCGAGCGTTCCAGCGTAAGGGATCTGCGGGCGTAGACGTGCTCGGCCTGCTCGTCTAAATCTGTAACAGGTGGGACCCGAAAACTCGACTAGGTGTTATAGATTGAGATTTTGTCTACCCAGCCATCATCTTTGTCTCGATCTGTAACAGTTAGGAGTGAAATGACCAGCCAGGTGTTACAGATCTAGATTGATTGGATTGACCCATCTGTTTGTCTCGATCTGTAACATCTAAGCGGTCAAAAGCGGTCTACATGTTACAGATTGAGATTTTTGGCTTGGCCTGTGCGTTCACCTCGATCTGTAACAGCTGGGACCCAAAAACTCGGCTAGATGTTACAGATTAAGATGAACAGGAGGACGGGTGCGGTCTAAACAAAATGGCCCGCGCATCACGCATCGATGCACGGGCCATTTTTTTCTGCGAGCGGCAGGTGGCGTCAGCGTTTTATGCCTCGAGGTTTTCCTCGATCCAGGCGACGGCACCCTTGGGATCCTTAGTGAGGTCGATGTACTGTTTGCCCTTGGGCGACAGCAGCGTGATGCCCAGGCGGTCGGTGTCGGCCTTCATCTCGTTGTAATAGGTGCGAACCTGCGGAGCCAGGACGATGACGTTGTACTGGTCCATGATGGCGTAGTGGCTGCCGTAGGCACCGGCGTTGGCGGTAATGTCGATGCCCAGCTCGTCAGCGCCTTCCTTAAGCGCGTTGGCGAGCAGTGCAGAGGTGCCGGCGCCAGCGCACAGAACCAGAACCCTCAGATCCTTGCCCTTAAGGGCGGACGGAGCTGCGGAGGCCTCGGTGGCAGAAGCGGTCTCGACAACAGGAGCCTCAACGGCGGGGGCGGCAGCGGTCTTGACGGCCTTGGTCTCCTCGGCCTCTTCTTCGGCCAGGGTCTCGGCCTCCTGCTTGCACAGGACGTTGTCGTAGGCCTTGCAGAACGGGTAGTAGATCAAGAAGTCAACGACCAGCAGGACGACAACCAGGACCAGAGAGATCGGCTGGAAGTTGGTGTCGATGAAGGTGCCGATCGGTCCGGGGAGTGCCCACGGCATGGCATAGATAAAGCCGTTCATGCCCAAAAAGTCGATGAAGAACTTACCAATGAGGACGTTGGCCACGGGGGCAAACAGGAACGGGATCAGGAAGTACGGGTTGAGGATGATGGGCGCGGCGAACAGCAGCGGCTCGTTGACGGCGAACATCACGGGCACGACAGAGGCTTTGCCGACGGCCTTGAGCTGCTTGGAGCGCATAAAGAGCAGGAAGATGATCGGGACAATGAACGTGGCGCCGGTGCCGCCGAGTTCGCCGATGTAGTTACCGAAGTTTTCGGTCAGGGCGAGGGCGGGGTGACCGCCGGCCTGCAGCGTGGCGAGGTTGGTGGTGATGTTGCCAAACAGCGCGGCGTTGAGGGCAGGCTTAACGACCGAGGGGCCGTGGATGCCCATGAACCAGAACAGCGGGATCATGAACCAGATGAGGGCGAGGCCGGCGTAGGAATCGGCAGCGGCGAACAGCGGGCTCACCAGCGTGGAGATGACGTTGGCAAACGGGACGGCCAAGCAGGTGCGGCAGATAACGTCGATGACGGCGACAAACAGGATGGAGAAGCTGAAGGCGAAGATGTCGCGGAAGTTCTGGGCGATGGCGCCGGGGACTTCTTTGGGCAGCTTGATGGTGATGTCTCGCTTAATGCAGAAGGCATAGATGTTGACCGTGGCAAATGCGGCGACAAAGGAGCTCAGCAGGCCCTTGGTGCCCATGTTGTCGGTAAAGAACACCGAGACATCGGCGCCGTCGATCTTGGCACTCGTCTGGGTAACGGCCAAGATGAGCATAGCGCACATGGCGGCGACCATGGTGCTCGTGGCGTTGATGGCCTTGCCGGCAGGCATGCGGCGGTTCTTGGAGCCGGTCAGCGCGCTTGCGGTGGTGCCGGCGACCATGATGCCCACGACGCCCATCGTGAAGTTGTAAACCTTGTTGCAGAAGTTCACGACGTCGACGTTCCACCAGTCGGGCAGCGTAAAGCCGCCGACCGTGGCGACAACGCCCGGCAGGGTCGAAATAAGCAGGAAGACAGAAGAAGACAGGATGATGGGCATTGCTGCCAAAAAGCCGTCTTTAATGGCCTGAAGGTAGATGTTCTTAGAGACCTTGTCGAAGTACGGCTGACCTTTCTCCAAGAACTTAACGATCGATTCCATAGTTCACGCTCCTCTTTGCATGAAATCTTAATGGCATGGACGTTGAAAACCTATATGGTCTCCCGCTTGCTAAAAGCCCGGGTGCAGGCGGGGTCGGTCCCAGGGGGAGAGAGGGGAGCGGCTGGGTTTGTATCGCATAGGGCCGCTCCCCTCTCGGGGGAAAGCGAGGCGATGCGCTACTGCGCGTCCGCCATAGTGTCGGCGAGCTCCTTGTACCAGAGTGCCGACTGCTTGATGTAGCGTTTTTGCGTGTCGAAGTCGATGTAGAACAGGCCGTAGCGCTTGTTATAGCCGTTGGCCCACGAGAACTGGTCCTGCAGGCTCCAGATAAAGTAGCCCTGGACGTCGACGCCCTCGGCGCGCGCCCGGAGCACCTTCTCCATGTGCTGGTCGACAAAGTCGATGCGCTCGGGATCGGCGACGATGCCGTTTGCGTCGGGCTCGGGGTCCTTGTGGCCCAGGCCGTTTTCGGTGATATAGATGACGGGGAGGTTGGGATAGGTGGCGCTGATGTGCTTGAGCGTGTCGTAGAGGCCTTGCGGGTAGATGAGCCAATCCCAGTCGGTGGTGGGGATACCCGGCATATCGACCTGCTGCCCGACGCCCTTAAACTTAAAGCACGAGGTGCCCTTGTCTCCGGTGCCGTTAAAGCTGTTGGTGGACTCGCCATCGTAGGCGGCGATAAACGCCGACTGATAGTAGTTGAGGCCGAACATATCGTTGCGGGGCGCCGCCTTGGCGAGCTCCTCCATGTCGCTGTCCTCAACCGTAAGCGTGGCGTTGTTGGCACGCAGAATCTCGTTGATGAGTGAGAGGGTGCGCGCGGAGTAGTGACCCAGGAAGGCGCCGTCCATGATGAAGTCGGTGTAGAAGGCGTTGTACAGGTCGGCGGCGTGCTGGTCGGCGGGCGAGTCTGTGGCAGGATATGCCGGCGTCAGGACGTTGACCATGCCAATGCGTCCGCCCAGGTGCTCGGTCTCGTCAAGATCCTTATACAGGTTGACGGCGCGGGCGTGGGCAACGAGCTCGTTGTGCTGGCTCTGGATGCCGCTCGTCACATCAAAGTGATGGTTGGGCGGGAAGTTGCCTTGGATGTATTGGGAGTGCGAGAGGCTGATGAGCTCGTTGATGGTGAACCAATTCTTGACCTCGCGGAACTCGCGGAAGCAGAACTCGGCATAGCGCACATAGGCGTCGACGGTCTTGCGGTTGAGCCAGTCGCCCTGGTTGAACAGGGCGGCGGGGGAGTCAAAGTGATGCAGGGACACATAGGGCTCGACGCCATACTTTTTGCAGCAGGCGAACAGCTCGTGGTAGTGCTTAACGCCCTCGGCGAGGGGCTCGGCATCGTCGCCGTTGGGGAAGATGCGGGTCCAGGCGATGGACACACGGATGGCGTTGAGTCCATGCTCGGCAGAAAGGCGGATATCCTCCTCGTAGCGGTTGTAGAAATCACTGGCCGGGTCGGGCAAAAAGCGACCCTGGGCGACAAGGTAATCGTCCCACATGGTCTTACCCTTGCCTGCCACCTTCGTGGAACCTTCCGTTTGGTACGCGGCGGTTGCGGCGCCCCAAACAAAGCCCTTCGGCAGCTGCTGTACGCGGTTTAGCAAAGACATATGCATACACCCTCTCGTCTCGCTGTTCGATATTGTGCGTTTGCGCTCAGGAGGCTCCCTGGTTAGCGTTCAGCGGTGAAAAAGCCCGATAAACACTATCTTAAAATGATTAGAACCAAAATGAGCACGTGAACATTTGACAATGAGCACGTTAACATCCGGCTGGGATGTATAGAAACAAAACAACTTCAAACAGCCGCGAACGGTTGTATTTGTTCGGTAAGCGGTTTTGATTGACAGAAGTTTTCATGTTGTGGTATATGGCTCGGGTATCATGAGCACGTTATCAATGTATGTACGATGCGCCATGGGCGCGGGGAATAGTTGGGAAGCAGGTTAGCGTGGAAGGCATGGCTCAGCGGACAAGGAATGGTCGTTCGGCGAGCGCGGCAGAGGTTGCGGCGCTCGCTGGCGTGAGCCGCCAGACTGTGTCTCGCGTGGTCAACGGTATGCCCAACGTGACGGAAAAGACGCGCAAGCGTGTGCTGGCCGCCATGGAAGAGCTGGGCTTTCGTCCCAATTTTGCTGGAACGGCGTTGCGCGGCGGGTCGTATCGTTCTATTGGCCTGTGCATGTACAACATCACACGTGTCGGTAACCTGGCGACGCTCGAGGGTATCATGCAAGCGGCGCGCGAGCATGATTTTGCCGTCACTATGATCGAGATGGGCGGCGACAAGCCCTATACACTTGCCGATGCCTCGCGCCGCATGGTCGAGCGACCCGTCGACGGCATGATTCTCAACATGAACCGCATGGCTCCCGATTTTGAGGAGTTTGTTCCCCAGCCGGGAGTGCGAACGGTCATCCTGTCCATGTATGCGCATCCGCGCTGCACGACGATCGACTCCGACCAGTATGGTTCGTGCGAGCTGTTGACCAATTATCTGCTGGAACATGGTCACTCGAATATGCGGTTTGTGGCGGGTCCGGAAAACTCGATTTCCTCGCGTTTTCGTGAGGCCGGTTGGCGCGATACGCTGGGTCGTGCTCATGTCGATGCCGCTCCGATGCTGCGTGGCGATTGGAGTGCGGACAGTGGGTACGCCATGGGCGAGCGGATTGCGGCCGAGGTGCTTGCCGGCGGGTCGCAGGCGCCGACTGCCGTGCTTGCGGCAAATGACCAGATGGCGCTGGGCGTTATCGCCGCGCTCGAGAACGCGGGCCTGTCCGTGCCCGACGACGTGAGCGTGGTTGGTATCGACGACGCACTCGAGGGATTTGTTCCTCACAATCGGCTGACGACGTTGCGATTTGATTTGCGCGGTGTCGGTAAGCTTGCGTTTGAGGCGGCGATTGGAGAGAGCTCGTCTATCGAGGCGATTCATGTGCCGAGTACGTTGGTCGAACGCTCGACTGTTAGGGACATACGGGGTTAGGTCCTACTCCGTTTGTCTCGATTTGTAACAGGTAGACGGTCAAAAGCGGGCTACGTGTTACAGATTTAGATTCTTCGGAAAGAGCAATCCTGTTCGTCTCAATCTGTAACAGCTAGGACCAAAAAACTCGGCTAGATGTTACAGATCGAGACAAACGTGCGACACGGTCCGCCCAAAAAAGGCCGGGGGCGGCGCGCCGTGTGACGTGCCGCCCCCGGCTGAGAAATGGGGACAGGTTGTGTGAGCGGGCAACCCCGCCAGTCGCTAGTCCAGACGACGGGTCTGCGCCACGTGCTTATACCAGTATGCGCTTGCCTTGGGCGTGCGCTTCTGGGTTTCAAAGTCAACGTAGAAGAAGCCATAGCGCTTGTTGTAGCCATTGGTCCAGGAAAACTGATCCTGCAGGCTCCACAGGAAGTAGCCGCCCACGTTGACGCCCACTTCCATGGCCTTGAGCAACCAGCGCAGGTGCTGCTCGATGTAGTCGATGCGCGGCTGGTCGTCCACAAAACCGTCCTTGTAGGGGTCCTTGTAGCCCATGCCGTTCTCGGTGATGAAGATCTGCTTGTAGTTGGGGTAGCGCTGCTTAATGTAGACGAGCAGATCGAACAGGCCCTCGGGATAGATGATCCAGTCCCAGTCGGTGGTGGGGATACCAGGCTTGTTCACATGCTCGCCAATGCCCTTAACGCGCCAGCGGCCAGTGCCCTTCTCGCCCGTACCGTTGTGGTGCAGGTCGTTCTCGCCGTCGTAAGCCTTCAAGAAGCGGCACTGGTAGTTGTTAACGCCCAGGTAGTCGTTGTAGAGCGCGGCCTCGCGCATAATCTCGAGGTCCTCGTCCAGGATCTCGATGGTGCCGCCCGAGACGGCAGCCAGGCGGTTGGCGCACTCGAGGGTGTCGGGGGCATAGTCGCCGCGGAAGGTGGCGTCGAGCAAGAACTGGTTCTGCAGCACGTGCTCGTTGCTGGCGGCTTTGATGTCGGCGGGGTCGTTCTCGTTGAGCGGGTACTTAAACTCCAGCGACTGAATGACGCCGATCTTGCCCTTAAAACCGCCGTTGTGGAAGGCCAGCACGGCCTTGGCGTGGGCGAGCATCATGTTGTGCTCGCACTGGAAAGCCTCGGCCAGATGCGCCTTGACGCCGCCGGGGAAGGTGCCCTCGATGTAGGTGTTGGAGGCGTCGGCCCAGATCTCGTTAAAGGTGAACCAGTAGGTCACCTGGTCAGCGTACTCCTTAAAGCAGAAGGTGGCAAAGTCCACAAAGGCGTCGATGGTCTCGCGGTTGAGGAAGTCGCCCTTCTCAAAGAGGGGCAGCGGTGTATCGAAGTGATGCAGCGTGACAAACGGCTCAACGTGGTGCTTGTGGCACTCGGCGAAGAGGTCGTGGTAGAACTGGACACCCTCGGGGTTGATTTCGCCGGTACCGTTGGGGAAGATGCGGCTCCAGGCGATGGAGAGGCGGATGCCGTTGATACCGAACTCCTCGCACAGCTCCAAGTCGACGGGGTACTGGTTGTAGAAGTCCGAAGCGGGATCGGGGGAGAAGCGCCCCTGGGCCTCCAGGAAGTCGTCCCAGGCAACCTTGCCCTTACCGTGAGTGCGGGTCTCGCCCTCTACCTGGTAGGCAGCGGTGGCGCCGCCAAAGACAAAGTCCTCGGGAAACTGCGCAGGCGGGTTGGTGACGCTAGCAGGGTTAACGGACATAATGATCCAATCGTCTAGATCGAAGGGCCAGCCGGCTGTGGATGGTCGGCTGGCCCTGGGCGTTACTTACTTCGAAAGTTGCTCGCTTACGAAGGCGAGAGACTTATCGCCGTTCTGGGAAAGCTCGATGTACTGCTTACCGCGGCAGGCGACGCACTTGTTGCCCACGCGCTCGCAGTCCTTCTGCAGGTCGGCCAGGTAGCTGGCGGCCTGCGGGGCCAGGACGACCAGATCGAAGTCGGGGAGCATGTCCACGTGGTTGCCATAGGCCTCGGCAGCGGTCTCAAGATTGATGCCGCGCTCCTTGGCGGCCTTGGCCAGCGCGTTGGCGAGCAGGCCCGAGGTACCGCCACCCTGGCAGAGCACGAGCACGCGCTTGCCGTTGAGGTCGCTGGTGGCCGTGGCCTCGGCAGCGGGGGTAGAGGCGGGAGCGGCATCGGTCTTTACAGCCTCGGCAGCAGCGCCAGCGGCAACGCTCTTGGCGTCAGCCTTGCCCTGGAAGGCGTCGTTGAGCTTGGCGGCCTTCTCGGCGTTCTTGGCGGCGAGCTCTTCCTCGGAAATCTCGGCCTCCTCGGCGCACTTCTGGGCGTCATAGGCACGGAAGAACGGATAGTACAGGACGAAGTCGACGACCAGGATAAGGGCGAGCATCACAAAGGCGAGCGGCTGGAAGCCCAGGCCCATGATGGTGCCGATGGGGCCGGGGACGGTCCAGGGCAGGGTGTACATAAAGCCGTTCATGCCCAAGAAGTCGATAAAGATCTTGAGGATCCAGATGTTGGCGATCGGGGCAAAGACAAACGGGACAAAGAAGACGGGGTTGAGCACGATGGGTGCGGCGAACAGCAGCGGCTCGTTGACGGCAAAGCAGACGGGGACGATGGCGGCCTTACCGACGGCGCGCATCTCCTGGGACTTGGCTAGGAAGCAGAACATAAAGACCAGGACGAGCGTGGCACCGGTGCCGCCCATGCAGACGACGAAGTACTGGGCACCCTGGGTCAGGACAGCGGAAGCGTGCTGGCCAGCCTGGAACGCAGCTAGGTTGTCGGTCATGTTGGCAACGAGAGCGGCGGCGATGGCGGGCTCGACGATCGAGGGGCCGTGGACGCCGACGAACCAGAACAGGCTCATGGCGCCGTAAATCACAGCGAGGCCGATATAGCCGTCGGCAGCGGTGAACAGGGGCTGGAACACCTGGATGACGCCCTGGGCAAAGCAGAAGCCAAAAGCAGCGCGGAAGACGATGTCAAAAACCCAAAAGACGGTGATGCAGACGGAGAAGGGGATGATGTCCTTGAAGGTCTGCGAGATGTTGGGCGGAACCTGCTCGGGCATCTTGACGGTGATGTTGCGCTTGATAAAGAACTTGTAGATGATGCCGGTCACAAACGCAGCGATGAAGGCGGTCAGCAGGCCCTTGGAACCAAGGTAGGTGGTGTTGAAGCCGCTGGCGGCGTCCGTGGCGACCGTGTCGCTCGAAAGGAGCAAGAAGCCGATGATGGCCGCGCACATGCATGAGATAAAGTTAATCTGGTTATTCTTGGGCAGGTCGCGGTTCTGAGCGTCGGCGAAGTGCTTGGCCGTGGTGGCGGCGCAGGCGATGGCCAGGATGCCCATGGAGTAGTTGTAGCACTTCCACAGAGCGTTGTTGATGTCATCGGGCCAGTAGAAACCCCAGATGTTGGGGACCGAGGCTACCAGGCAGAAGATGGACGAGAAGATGATGATGGGGATGACGGAGATAAAGCCGTCGCGGATCGCCTTGAGGTACTTGTTGCGGGCGATCGCGTTGAAAAAGGGCTGGCCCTTTTCGATGATGGCGATGAGTTGCTCCATGCAATGCTCCTAAGAGTCGGTGGGTTAGCAACGATGATAGCTTTTGACGTTCGGTTGCCAAAATGTTGACGTTGCCATTTTGTGACACAAAAAAAGACGTGAACCGGTGGTTCCTGTGCCTGCGAACCGTCGATTTCTTACGCGTAAACGTTTGAGCCGCCCGGTGGCTCTGTGTTTGCACAATGGCAACGTTAACATTTGGGCGACAAAAGCCGTTCGGGGAAGCAAAAATGTCGGTGAACGGTAGGTTTTGGGTGGTGAGCGTATGGTGGGGGAGGCGTTAGATATACTTGAAGACGTTTCATTTGACTGCGTAGGGTGCCACCAATGGCATCGTTGACATAGAAAGATCGACCTATGGCCGCTGTTAAAAAATCGGTATCCGTCAAAGACGTGGCGCGCCTCGCGGGCGTCTCGGAGCAGACGGTCTCGCGCACCGTGCACGATTCGCCCAGTGTGCGCCCCGAGACCAAGGAGCGCGTGCGTGCCGCCATGCGCGAGCTGGGGTATCGCCCCAATTTTGCCGGTCGATCGTTGCGCCGTGGCAAGTTTAAGACCGTTGGCGTCGCCATGTTCAACATTACCGGTACCGGCAACCTCGACCGTATGGAGGGCTTTGCCGCCGCGGCCGACAAACATGGCTATGCCATCACCCTCACTAAAGTAGATGGACATCCCTATACCCTCGAGAGCGCATCGTCGCGTATGAGCGCGCTGCCGGTAGACGGCATGGTCGTGATCATGAATCGCATGCCGGCGGACTTTGGCACCTTCGAGCCGCTGCCCGGCATGCAGACGGTGCTCGTTACGATGCTGGAGCACCCGCTCTGTTCAACGGTCGATAACGACCAGTTCGATTGCTCGCGCCAGGTGGTCGAGTACTTGCTGGGGCGGGGGCACAAAACCGTGCACTTTATTTCGTGTCCCGAGCGCTCGCTTTCGGGCATGCGGCGCGAGGAAGGCTGGCGTGAGACATTGCGTGCGCATGGCATTGAGCCCCCGCAGCTCGTGCGCGGCGACTGGACGGCACAGAGCGGATATGCCGCAGGCCAGGCTCTGGCGGAAGATCCGACCTGTACGGCCATCTATGCCTCCAACGATGCCATGGCATATGGCTGCATCCGTGGGCTCGAGTCGCGCGGAAAGCGTGTGCCCCAGGACGTGAGCGTGGTGGGTGTTGATGACAGCCTGGGCGATATCGTGCCCGATTGTCGCCTGACCACGGTGCGCTTTGACAACAAGCGCGTCGGCATGTGGGCGGTTGACAAGATTGCCGGCGCCGAGGGCGTTGCGCCCGGTGTGGAGCACATGCTGTTTCCGGGCGTGCTCGTCGAGGGCGATACGGTGCGCGATTGGCGCTAGGGCGCGGGTCTGTTTGGGTTTCCGCTAATTGTGTTCGATATTGTTCAGATTGGTTTAAAAACCGTTCACGGGCAAAAATTGACCGTTCATAGCTTGAAATTACGTTTTGCGCTGTTCTTTTTTGTTTGAATGTTATTGTTTCTGTCATACACAACGCAGCGCGTATGCCCGGACGCGATGCTCTCCATTGGTTCATATGTGAAAGGAACGCAACATGGCAACCAAAGAAGAAATCTCGATGGTTGGATTCGAGATCGTCGCATACGCAGGTGACGCCCAGACCGATCTGCTTGCAGCGCTCGATGCTGCTCGCGAGGGTGATTTTGAGAAGGCCGAACAGCTGCACAAGGATGCCAGCGATGCGCTTATCGGTGCCCACGACACGCAGACCAAACTGCTTTCGCAGGAGGCCGGCGGTGGCGAGATGGAGATGACCTTCATCATGGCTCACGCTCAGGACACTCTCATGACCACTATGATCCTGGAGAAGCAGACCCGCTTTACCATCGATGCCTACAGGCGCATCGCCGAGCTCGAGGCCAAGCTCGCTTAACGAGCCCTCACAACCAAGTCCCCTTCCAAAAGCTCTGCCGCTACCCGCGGCAGGGCTTTTTCTGTCCTCCTCCAAGTTGCGGTGAAATAGGGACTGAATAGGGGCCGGCGGGCGCAAAACAATCCCTATTCCACCGCAACTCATCCCGAGGTAGTCATTGGGGACAGTCTTGGTGCGCTCCGTTCGTCCTCCCGTTCGATTTTTGCTCGGTGGGTATACTTCCTTTCGCATTAACCACCGGACTGAGGAGGTATCCAAATGCCGGATAACGGGTCAATACAAAAAAGAGACGCGCATGAGATGGCTCATGGGCGTCCTGTCCAGATAACCGAGCATACGACGGTAACCGAGCTGCAGCCCAGTCTGTCCGATGTCGTGTGCGCAAACAAAAAACTGCAGATTGGCTTTATCGTTGCGCTCGTGGTACTAGCGCTGTTGTCGGGCTTTGTAGCTCGTCCGCATTTTGCCGATACCAAGACCTGGGACTCCACCATCGAGGTCATCGATCAAAAGAAAGGTAACGTACTGGCGCTCACGACCTCGTGCGTCGCCCTATCTGCGGGTATCACTGCGCTGCCGGGCGATACGGGAACGCCAGTTGCCGAGCAGCTCGCGCAGCTTTCAGGCAACCTTGGTATCGTGCTTGCTGTGCTCTACCTCGAGAAATACCTGCTAACCATTTTGTGGTCGGTTGGCCTGGGCATCTTAATCCCGTTTGCGTTGGTGCTCTTTGCGGTGTCGCTCGGCATTCACGGGCGCTGGAGCACGAGCGCTGTCCTGCGCCGTGTGGCGACGCGCGTGCTGGTGGTTGCCGTGATCGGCATGGCGCTCGTGCCCGCGAGCGTATGGGTGTCGCAAAAGGTCGATGAAACGTATCGAGTGAGCATCGAAGCGGCGGAGCAAAAGGCGGCCGACCTTGCGGGTACGGCAGATAGCGACAGCTCCAAGGCAAGCAAGAAAAAGACCGAGTCCACAGAGTCCAAGAACGTGCTTGAACAGCTTGCCGACGGTGCCTCGAGCCTGTTCACGTCGGTAACCAGTGGTGCCAAGCAAATGACCGACGAGATCGTGCAACAGGTGACCGACCTAATTGAAGGCGTCATCGTGATGATCGTGACCTCGTGCGTTATCCCGCTGCTGGTGCTTGTGGCGTTTCTGTGGCTGGGCCACACCCTGCTGGGGATTGATATCTCCGGCCCGGCGAACTATTTGACGGGCCGCTTTCTGAGTGCTCCGTCCAAGCACGCCAAAAAGGGTGGGCAGTCTGAGTAGATAAAACGGCTGGATTTGCTGGGGCATACCGCCATAGGGCGGCCGAGATGCGTTCTCGGCCGCCCTTTCTATTTGTTGAATACGTGGCAGGCCGGGCCTTTCTCGAGCCCAAACGGTCGGCAATCATCCGTGAACGGTATTTGTTCAAAAAAGAACAAAGTTAAACAAATAATGGTTGCACCCGATGTTCGAATGTGTTCAAATAAACATGAACAGTGAAGAACCGCACATTCAGATGCCCGGACCTGAGCGCGATTCAACACTTCCAAACAGAAACTACGCACCTGCGTATCTCTCAAGGAGGATGTCATGAGGGTTGTAATCGCTTCCGATGCCGACGGTATGTCGATGAAGGAGTCCATCAAGGAGATGCTCATCGCCGACGGTCACGAGGTCGTCGACTATTCCGAGACCCCTGCCGCGGACTTTGTCGATTCCGCGACCGCCGTTGCCAAGGATCTGCTGGAGCACAAGGATTCCCAGGGCTTCGCATTCGATAAGTACGGCGTCGGCTCCTATATGGCCGCCGTCAAGATCAAGGGCATGGTCGTCGCCAACATTTCCGACGAGCGTTCCGCCTACATGACCCGTGAGCACAACGGCTCGCGCATGGTCACCATGGGCCCGGGCGTTGTGGGCACCGAGGTCGCCAAGAAGATCGCCCGCGAGTTCCTGCGCGCCCAGTACGCCGGCGGCCGTCACCAGATCCGTGTCGACATGCTCAACAAGATGGCCTAACGAGAGCCACCGAGAACTCGAACTTCTACCTCAACTTGTGAATTCAGACGAAAGGACGTTCTGATGAAGAAGACCATCGCAATCGGTTGCGACCATATCGTTACGGACGAGAAGATCTATCTGGCCGACCGCCTGGAGCAGGCTGGCTACAAGGTGCTCGACTGTGGCACCTACAGCCACACCCGTACGCACTATCCCATCTACGGCAAGGCCGTGGGCGAGGCCGT
>CABPXT010000023.1:0-17713 GCA_902461405.1 uncultured Collinsella sp. | reverse complement strand
CCGCCGTGCCATTAAGGTGCGGCGGGCGCTTGTATACCAAGGCAACCTGCCTATAATGATGCAAGTTAAATCGCCGAGCGCATCGCACGCACTTGCATCAGGCATCCGAGAGGAGAAAACATACCCATGAAGGCACTCTACAATGACGGTTCGGTGGCCGAGCTCCCGCAGGACGAGGTCACGCACGTCATCCGCCACTCCGCCGCGCACATCATGGCGCAGGCCATCAAGCGCCTGTACCCCCAGGCCGACTTTGCCTACGGTCCCGCGACCGACAACGGCTTCTACTACGACGTCGACCTGCCCGAGGGCGTCAAGATCAGCGAGGACGACTTCCCCGCGATCGAGGCCGAGATGAAGAAGATCGTCAAGGAGAACCTCAAGTTTTCCGTGTACGAGAAGCCTCGCGCCGAGGCCATCGCCCTTATGGAGGAGCGCGGCGAGAAGTACAAGGTCGAGCACATCGGCGACCTGGACGACGATGCCCGCATCACCTTCTACCAGCAGGGCGACTACATCGACATGTGCGTCGGCCCCCACATCTGCTACACCAAGGCGCTGAAGGCCTTTAAGCTCACCGGCGTCTCGGGCGCTTACTGGAAGGGCGACAAGGACAACAAGATGCTCACCCGCATCAACGGCGTCGCCTTTGCCACCAAGGAAGAGCTCGACGAGCACATGCACATGCTGGAGGAGGCCAAGAAGCGCGACCACCGCAAGATCGGCCGCGAGATGGACCTCTTTATGATGCGCGACGAGGCCCCCGGCTTCCCGTTCTTCCTGCCCAACGGCATGATCCTTAAGAACACGCTGCTGGACTACTGGCGCGAGATTCACCACAAGGCCGGCTACGTGGAGATCTCCACGCCGCTCATCATGAACAAGCAGCTGTGGAAGACCTCGGGTCACTGGGACCACTACAAGGACAACATGTACTCCACCGTCATCGACGACGAAGAGTACTGCATTAAGCCCATGAACTGCCCGGGCGGCGTGCTGGTGTACGCCTCCAAGCCGCACTCCTACCGCGAGCTGCCCATCCGCGCCGGCGAGATTGGCCTGGTGCACCGCCACGAGCTGCGCGGCGCCCTGCACGGCCTGTTCCGCGTGCGCTGCTTTAACCAGGACGACGCCCACCTGTTTGTGCGTCCCGACCAGCTGACCGATGAGATCGTGGGCGTGGTCAACCTCATCGACTCCGTATACCAGAAGTTTGGCTTTAAGTACCACGTTGAGCTTTCCACCCGCCCCGAGGACTCCATGGGTTCGGACGAGGACTGGGCGCGCGCCGAGGAAGGCCTGCGCACCGCTCTGGAGAAGCTGGGCATGGACTACGAGGTCAACGAGGGCGACGGCGCCTTCTACGGCCCCAAGATCGACTTCCACCTGGAGGATTCGCTCGGTCGTACCTGGCAGTGCGGTACCGTGCAGCTCGACTTCCAGATGCCGCTCAACTTTGACCTGGAGTACGTGGACGCCGACGGCACCAAGAAGCGCCCCATTATGCTGCACCGCGTGTGCTTTGGCTCCATCGAGCGCTTTATCGGTATTCTGATTGAGCATTTTGCGGGCAAGTTCCCCACCTGGCTGGCTCCCGTGCAGGTCAAGGCACTTCCGGTTTCCGAGAAGAGCCGCGACTACGCTCACGAGGTATGCGCCAAGCTGGAGGAGGCCGGCATTCGCGTGGTCTGCGACGACCGCGACGAGAAGATCGGCTACAAGATCCGCGAGGCCCGCAGCATCGACCGCGTGCCCTACATGCTCATCCTGGGCGAGAAGGAGGTCGAGGCCGGCAACATCTCCGTTCGCGATCGCTCCAACGAGACCGTTCAGATGAGCGTTGACGAGTTTGTTGCGAAGGTGCTCGAGGAGATCAAGACCCGCGCCTAAGGCAAACTTCACAACAATTAACAAAGGCGACCGTCCACACAGGGCGGTCGCCTTTTTTCATGCCCGAATAAAAAAGCCGCTGGTTAAGCGGCTTTTTTTGTTGCACAAAAAGGTACAGGTTTTTGTAGAGGGGTATGGAGATGTACCTACTAGCAGTACATTTTGCGTAATCTGGGCAAACGCTGATTAATTGCTCGTATAATGTCGTCTGTCGAAAGATACAAAAACCTGTACTTTTGCGACTGCGCCTAGCTGCGAGCGAGAAGCCTGTTCTAAACGCCCCTGCATTTGCGTGCATCGCAAAGCAAAAAGAGGGGGGGGGACGAGAACATGGAACAGACGGCACGGCGCCAAGAGCAGCTGCCAGGCGCATTTAACGGCGTCACCACCAACAGCCAGCACGGCCGCGTCCGCTGGTATCTGGTCCACACCCCCAATGGAAAAGAGCGCGAGACCTGTGAAAAGGTTCGCTGCATTATCCCGCACAACCTTATGCAGGACGCTTTTGTGATGCAAAAGGAGTTCTGGTTTAAGCGGAACGGCACCTGGTCGCTCCAAACCAAACCCATGTACAAGGAATATTTCTTCGTCGCCACGCACGATGCCGCCGCGCTCGATAGGGCCCTGGCTCAGTTGAGTTTTGGCTGTCGCATCGCCGGCAGTAGGGAGCGGGCGTATATGTCCATGCCGGATGATGCGCAGGATTGGTACCGCAGCGTGCTGGATGCTGACGGCGTGGTGCGCAACAGCGTAGCGCGCATAGATGACGGCGTGTTGCACATAGAGCAGGGGCCCTTGGTGGGGCAAGAAGCCCGTGTAAAGAAGATCGACCGTCATAAGCGCTGGTGCCTGGTAGACGTGGGCGAAGGCGACTCCACATTTAGGGAGCTGCTGCCGCTCGACGTGCCCAGCAAAACGTAAGGGAGACGTTGCACTAGCAAATTACTTGATTTTGGATTCATAGATGGGGGGGGGTTCCTGGGGACAGGAACGTAAGTTTTATTGTGGCTGCTAATAAAGAAGTGACAGAGAGCAATGCGCCCGCGGGGGCAGCGCTGATTGCTCAGGCTATGGACCAGCGTGAATGCACCGGTCAATATAAGGCTGTGCAATCCATCATGGACTGGGACAACTCGCGCCTGGCCTACCGTGCCGTCAAGCGCGCGTTCGACATCGTGTTCAGCGGCTGCGTGCTGGCCGTCATTGCCGGGCCGAGTCTGTGTCTTGCCGCGGCAATCCGCCTGGAGAGCGAGGTCAACCCGTTCTACAGTCAAATTCGCGTGGGCCAGACCCACCGCGACGGCAGCCTGTCCACCTTCCGCATGTGGAAGTTCCGCAGCATGTACAGGGACGCCGACGAGCGCCTCGCCGAGCTCAAGGGGCAGAACGAGATCGCCGGCGCCATGTTCAAGATGAGGGAGGACCCCCGCGTCACCAAGATCGGCAGGTTCATCCGCAAGCATTCCATCGACGAGTTTCCGCAGTTCGTCAACGTGTTCCTGGGGCAGATGTCCGTCGTGGGCCCGCGCCCGCCGCTGCCTAACGAGGTGGCCGAGTACACAGAATTCGACCTGCAGCGTCTGGCCGTCAAGCCCGGCATCACCGGCTGGTGGCAGGTGACCGACCGCAATTCAACGGGTTTCGACGGAATGGTCCAGCGCGACCTTGAGTACATAGCCAAGCGCGGCGTCATCACGGATCTCAAGATCGTTCTACTCACTGTCGTCGAGGTAATTACGGGAAGCGGGGCGTGCTAGTGTCAGCCGGCAATCGTTATCCAATTCTGAACACGTATGTAAACGCCATCTCGCTTGACGAGACGGTGGATGAAATCGAGAAGATCATCGCGAGGGGCGTACCGACCCAGCATGTCGTAATCAACGCCTCCAAGGTCAACCTGATGGAGGCGGATCCCGAGCTCGCGTCAATCGTCAACGAATGCCCCCTGATCAACGCCGACGGCGCCTCGATCGTCTGGGCGGCGAAAAAGCTGGGGGTTCCTCTCGGGGAACGCGTCACGGGCATCGACCTGTTCCAGAGGCTTGTCGGGCTGGCGGCCGCGAAGGGGGCCCGCCGACGCCCATGTCCGAGAAGGGCTACCGCATCTACCTCTTCGGGGCGAAGGAAGAGGTGGTCACCAAGGTCAAAGCGATTTTCGAGGACAGGTACCCGGGCATCCAGATCGCAGGGTATCGCAACGGCTACTTCACCGAGGCGGACGAGCCCCAGATCGTATCCGATATGGCCGCCTCGGGAGCCGACATGATGTTCGTCGCTTTCTCCTCTCCCAAGAAAGAGTACTGGGTCCACAAGTACATCGACCAGATCGGAATCCCCTTCGTCATGGGCGTCGGCGGCAGCTTCGATGTTGTTGCCGGCGTAACCGACCGAGCTCCGACGTGGATGCAGAAGCACGGCCTGGAGTGGTTCTACCGCTTCATCCAGGAGCCCGGAAGGCTGTGGAAACGCTACATCATCGGCAACCTAAAATTCGTCGCCCTCACGTATAAATACAAGTTCGCTAAGAAAGGTGAATAGCAATGGTTAACGTTATCGGTCTCGGCTACATCGGCCTGCCCACCGCCCTCATGATGGCATCCCACGGCGTGGAGGTCGTGGGCACGGATTACAACGAGGAGCTCGTCGCCACGCTCAACGCCGGCAAGACTACCTTCAAGGAGGAGGGCCTGGACGAGCTGTTCGCCGACGCCCTGAAGTCCGGAATCAAGTTCTCCACCGACTACCAGGTCTGCGACACCTACATCGTCTCGGTCCCCACTCCCTACGACAAGCTAGACAAGAAGATCGACCCCTGCTACGTCGTGGCGGCCTGCAAGACCGTCCTCGAGCTCGCGCCCGAGGGCGCCGTGCTCGTAGTCGAGTCCACCGTCTCGCCCAACACCATCGACCGCTTCGTTCGCCCGCTACTCATAGAGGCCGGCCGCGAGGACGTCAGGCTCGTCCACGCCCCCGAGCGCATCATCCCGGGCAACATGGTCTACGAGCTGCTGCACAACAACCGCACCATCGGCGCCGACGACCCCGAGGTGGGCGAGGCCGTGGCGAAGGTCTACGCCAGCTTCTGCCAGGGCGAGATCTCCGTCACCGACATCCGCACCGCCGAGATGACCAAGGTCGTCGAGAACACCTTCCGCGCGGTGAACATCGCCTTCTCCAACGAGCTCGCCAAGATCTGCCGCATCGGCGGCATGGACGTCGCCGAGGTCATCCGCATCGCCAACAAGCACCCGCGCGTGAACATCCTCAACCCCGGCCCGGGCGTCGGCGGCCACTGCATCCCGGTCGACCCGTGGTTCCTGGTCGGCGACTACCCCGAGACGGCCAACTTCATCCGTCTCGCCCTGCAGACAAACGCCTCCATGCCCGAGTACGTCATGCACCGGGCCCACGAGGTCATGGTCGAGCGCGGCATCACGGACGCCTCGAAGGTCGGCATCTACGGCCTCACCTACAAGGAGAACGTCGACGACGTCCGCGAGTCCCCGACGCTGCAGATGCTCGAGTCCATGTCCGAGCACCTCTGCGCCGGCTCCGTCAAGGTCTACGACCCGTGGGTCGAGCGCGACGAGGTTCCCGGCCAGGTCCACTCTATGGATGAGTTCCTGGACGGACTGGAGATGGTGATCGTGATGGTCGGCCACTCCCAGGTCACGGACAACCCCGGCATCTTCGGCGAGCGCGTCCTCATCGACCCGCGCAACGTCTGCGGCGACGGAGAGAACGTCTACAAGCTGTAAGACCATGTGACTCTTCAGGAGAAATCGTTTTGAAGAAGGTAATGCTCGTCTTCGGCACCCGCCCGGAGGCAATCAAGATGTGCCCGCTCGTCAACGAGCTCAAGGCGCGTACGGATGAGTTCGAGACCGTCGTGACTGCGACCGGCCAGCACCGCGAGATGCTGGACCAGGTTCTGCGCGTCTTCGACGTGACTCCCGACCACGACCTGGCGATCATGAAGCCGGGCCAGACGCTGTTCGACGTGACGTGCGACGTATTGCTCAAGCTCAAGGCCGTCCTCGAGGACGAGACGCCCGACGTGGTCCTGGTCCACGGCGACACCACGACCAGCTTCGCCGCGGCGCTCGCGTGCTTCTACCTGCAGATCCCCGTGGGGCATGTCGAGGCCGGCCTGCGCACGCACGACATCTACAGCCCCTGGCCGGAGGAGTTCAACCGCCAGGCGGTCGACATCGTGAGCGAGTACTACTTCGCGCCCACGGAGGCGAGCAAGCAGAACCTGCTCGGCGAGGGCAAGCTCGAGTCCGGGATCTGGGTCACCGGCAACACCGGCATCGACGCACTGCGCACTACCGTGCGCGGGGGCTACTCCCCCCCCGAGCTCGATTGGGCTGAGGGCTCCCGCCTCATCCTCATCACGGCGCATCGCCGCGAGAACTTGGGTGAGCCCATGCACCGCATGTTCCGCGCCATCCGCCGCGTGATGGAGGAGCATCCGGACACAAAGGCAATCTACCCCATCCACATGAACCCGCTCGTCCGCAAGGCCGCCCACGAGGAGCTCGACGGCTTCGACCGCCTGCACATCATCGACCCGCTCGAGGTGCTCGATTTCCACAACTTCATGGCCGCGAGCCACCTCATCCTCACCGATTCCGGCGGTATCCAGGAGGAGGCCCCGAGTCTGGGCAAGCCGGTGCTCGTCATGCGCGACACCACGGAGCGCCCCGAGGGCGTGGCGGCCGGCACGCTGAAGCTCGTCGGCACCGAGGAGGACGTGATCTACCGCGAGTTCAGCCGCCTGCTCAGCGATCAGGCCGAGTACGAGGTCATGAGTCATGCGTCGAATCCTTACGGTGACGGACATGCGAGTGAGCGAATTGCGGACGTTATTGGAGGTAAATAGTGAAGCTAAAAAAGAGGTTTACTCTTTCTCTTAAAAACAACCTGCGCTTCATTCCTGATGAGGCATATATGCGTCTCTACTTCAAAGCCAAACTTCATTACGAGCCTGATTTCGAGTGTCCTAAGACATTCAATGAGAAGCTGCAGTGGTACAAGCTTAACTACCATAATCCAGTTTTGACTCAGCTCGCAGATAAATATGGCGTGCGCTCTTTCGTCGAACAACGTATTGGGTCCGAGTATCTTGTGCCACTTTTCGGTGTTTTCAATGCAGCTGAAGAGATCGATCTCGATAAATTGCCGGAGAAGTTTGTGCTTAAATGTACTCACGACTCGCAGAGCACATTTGTTTGCACGGATAAGTCGAATTTTGATTTTGTTGAGGCCAAGAAACGTCTGAATGTTGCCTTGCATAGAAACTGGTATTGGCAGGGCAGGGAGTGGGCTTATCTCGGTATCACGCCTCGCATTGTGGCGGAAGCATTTCTTGATGAACCTGGAAGAGCGACTCCGACTGATTACAAATTCTATTGTTTTGACGGTAAGGCAGCTCTTGTTCAGACGGACGCCGATCGTTTCACTAATCATGAAATGCAGTACTTTTCTACTGAATGGGAGCAGCGTGGCGATATCGACCATGAGGTATCTGAGCATGAGCCTACTGTAAAGCCCGAGAACTACGAACTTATGCTTGAGCTTTCCGAGAAACTCTCTGATGGTTTCCCTCACGTGCGGGTTGACTGGTACAACATTAGCGGTAAACCTTACTTTGGCGAGATGACTTTCTATACCGGAGGCGGATACGATCCCTTCTATGCACTAGAGGAGCAACCCGATAGACTTGACCGAGAGCTTGGCGATTTGTTTGTTTTGCCAACTGTTTCCCATTTAGAAAAGTACTGCGATTGGTCTTGCCCTTCTTCTAAAAGATCTTTAGGTGCTGATAATGCCTAAAGTGTTGATGATTGGCCCGAGTCTTGATGCTATGGGTGGCATCTCCACGGTTGAAAACAACATTATGAAGTGGTCGAATCGTAACGAAGGTTCAATAGAATTCATTTCGACAACTGCTGAGGGCGGGAAGTTCAAGAAGCTCTCCATTGCCCTTGTGGCTTATATGAAATATCTCAGCAGGCTCAACGCGTGCGATCTCGTACATGTGCATATGGCGTCTCGTGGCAGCTATCGCCGAAAAAAGATCTTCATGAGGGCGGCCTTCTTTCGAAACAAACCCGTTCTTCTCCATCTGCATGGTAGCGAGTTCGGTGTTTGGTTTGACGAAGAATGTAGCGAGGCTGAGAGACGCGATATCTCGCATTCCTTTGAATGTTGCTCAAAGGTGGTCGTTCTGTCGGAGGAGTGGAAGGAATTCCTTCTAAAAAGGCACATCTGTTCCTTGGATCGTATCGTGGTGGTGCATAACGCCGTTGACGTTCCTGAGGTTAACGCTATTGATTATTCGTGCAATACGGTTTTGTTCATGGGGCGTCTTGATGCGCGCAAGAGTCCGGATTTACTTATGCGCGCTGCTAAGCGCGTTCTTAAGACTCATCCCGATGCGCGTTTTGTCTTTGGCGGAGACGGGGATGTGCCAGCATATGAACAACTGGCGGATGAACTTGGAATTGGTGACAGGTGCAGCTTTATAGGCTGGGCTAAAGGTGAAAAAAAAGACGAAGCCTTTCGCAACAGTAGCATGTTCTGCCTTCCTTCGAAGAATGAGGGCATGCCTATGAGTGTGCTTGAGGCAATGTCGTACGGACTTGCTACCATTGCGACTCCTGTCGGGGGTATTCCACAAGTCATTACCGACGGCGTAGACGGAATTATGTTTCCAGTTGATGATGTTGATGCGTTGGCCACTAAGCTCGAGAATCTCATGAGCGATATCTCTTACAAGGAAATGATTGGAATTCAGGGACGAGCTCGCATAAAAGATGCCTTTTCCCTTACGGCGTTTATGAACCGGCTTGGCATGGTTTACGAAGATATTTGCCGGTGAGACTCGCTTTCTTGGGCGATATTGGAGACCCGTCAGACTCCGTTTCTTATTTCCAAGTTGCACATTTAGGAGCGTGACGATGGATAAGACTATTCATTACTGCTGGTTCGGAGGCAATCCGCTCTCTGAGACTGCTGTGAGGTCCTTGGCTTCGTGGGAGAAGTTTGCGCCTGGGTTTGAGGTCAAGCAGTGGAATGAGGATAACTTCGACTTCGCATCATGCTCTTGGTCAAGGGGCGCGTATGCGGCGGGCCTCTGGGCATTTGTGTCGGACTACGCTCGCTTTAAGGTCTTGTATGAGTACGGCGGCATCTATATGGATATCGGCAGCGAGCTCATACGAGACATATCGCCTCTCATGGAAAGCATTCCTTTCACTGCAATCGAAGAATCCTCGTTGACTGCCACCACCGGCTTGATTGTTGCTGTTGAGCCTCATGACCCTGTAATTCGCGCATGCGTGGAACGATATGAGTCGATGGAGTTCTCCTGTGATCCTGATTTTCTCGACAAGATCACGGTGAATGAGGTATTCACTGCTGAGCTTCAAAAAATCGGCTTTGAACGCGTGAATAAAGAGCAGCATTTCGGTGACTGGCTTGCCTTGGACTCCAAAGCGTTCAACCCCGTTTACGGTTTCGGCGGTTATCACATCAAGCGTGAAACGTACAGCATCCATCGCTCTTCGGGAAGCTGGGTTGAGCCCAAATATCGCATCAAGCGGAAGGTTGTGCGTAAGTGTTCCCCTTTCATTGGGCGAAGGCTTTCGCAGATTTTGGGTCGAATTCTCATGGAGCTTAGTGACGGTGGCTTGGTTGTAGGAACTAAGAGAATCTTTGGCGTTGTTCGCGAAAAGATTGCTAGAGGAGAGAGAAGTTAGAGTGGACGTATTCGCTAAAGATACTTATCACTATTTCGGTACGCAAGGCGTAAAGCTCGGCCGGTTATTAGGTGATTTTGGCTACCGCTATGTTTTCTATCTAAGGATGTGTCAGGCAGGGGGTTTGCGAAAACTCCTCTTCACGCTTCCGAGGAAACATCTTTCCAGGAAGTGTGGACTCGAGATTTCGCCATCAACTCAAATTGGTGAAGGCTTCTACATTGGTCACCCTTACGGCATTACTGTAAACGCCGGCGCGAAGTTCGGCCGTAACGTGAACATCCATAAGGGATGCACCATCGGCCAAGAAAACCGTGGCCATAGAAAGGGCGTCCCTACGATTGGTGACCGCGTATATCTCGGAATTAACTCGACGGTTGCAGGTAATGTGACCATTGGAAACGATGTCTTTATTGCCTCCAATACCTTTGTTAACCAGGATATTCCCGATCATTCGATAGTCATTGGCAACCCGTGCAAGATTATCGAAACCGATAACGCTACTGAAGGTTACATCATCAATTTGGTTTAACGAGCTTGCGAATAGTTAGGCGGTAAGATATTGAAACGCATAGGCATCCTCACATTTTCGAATACCGTAAATTATGGTGCTTCGCTACAAGCATGTGCTCTGCGCAGGACCGTGATGTCGTTGGGCTGCGACTGCGAAGTGCTCAATTACAGCAATAAGGAACTCGATGATCGAGAGTTGGGTACGTGCTTCTCGTTCAATCCTTCGGATGCCGTTCGCTATTTCCTTCGCAGGGGTTTTGAGCGCCAGAGGCTTAATTCGTTCAGTCGATTTGCTAAGCGCAATCTAAGCCCTACGGGAAAGCTGGATAAGCAAGCTCTTATTGATAGAGCCAAGAGCCTCGACTGCGTCCTCATTGGCAGCGATCAGGTTTTCAATCCTCGGGTTAATGGGCATGACCCAGTCTTCTTGGGTGAAGGCATCGCTGAAGTTACAAATGTCGCGTCTTATGCTGCCAGTCTGGGAGATGCGACGGCGGAATCCATTTTGGCATGCGATGAAGGCGCGGCCGACAGGCTGGCAAAGTTCACTGGTCTTTCCGTTAGGGAACCGAGCTCTATGGAGGTCCTTAGCGAGATGGGGCTCGAATCTGTATTTATGCCTGATCCGACCCTGCTTCTTACGGGCGATGACTGGTCGGCGTTAGCCTCAGATGACGGCTTGGATACGATACCTCAATCCTATGTTCTGCTTTATACGCTTAACTCTGAGCAAAAACTCGTGGATCGAGCTAGGAAGATCGCCAGCGAGCTCGGCGTTCCTGTCGTCTGCATTCATTACAACACGAAGAAATTCCCCGGCATGATTAACGTGAGGGGTATCGGTCCGGCTGCTTTCTTGAAGCTTGTTAGTGAGGCGTCGTTTGTTTGCACGGACTCCTTCCACGGCGCCTGCTTCTCCATGAATTTCAATAAGTCGTTTGTCGTTAAAACGTCGGACTCCGCCGTTCAGAGTAACGTCAGGATTACAGACCTGCTCGCACGTTATGGAATTGAGGGTTGTCTGTATCGAGACGAGGTCGTTACTTCGGCTGTTGACTATGGTCATGCAAACCAGACCCTCTCACATGACCGTGATACAGTGCGTGCCTTTATCGCTCGCTGCATTGGATTGTAGGTGTCGTTTCTGGCTTATGTTTGCAAAGAATACTTTTTGGAACTTGGTCTACCAGTTGACCGCTATCGTTGCCGGCTTCCTCGTCCCAAGGGCGATTATTGGCGTATATGGATCCGAGGTTAACGGTCTGGTGACCTCTCTAACTCAGTTTATTGGTTATTTCGCACTTGTCGAAGCTGGTATTTCTGGTGCGGCGACCTTCGCTCTATATAAGCCTATTGCTAAGGGCGACTGGGATGGGATTAACGTCGTGGCTTCGGCCTCGAAGGTCTTTTATCAGAAGTCGGGCATGTTGTTTCTTGTCTTGCTGGTTGGCCTTTCGGTCGTTTATCCCATATTTGTCTCGGTAGGTTCGCTTGCGCCTTGGGAGATCATGGTGCTTACCTTCCTGTTGGGTGCCAAGATCGTCGTGGATTTCTTTTCCCTCGCCAAGTACCAAGTTTTCCTTACCGCCGATCAAAAGAACTGGCTCATTCAACTCGCATCGACGGTCTTCACGCTGGTTAACACGGCCGTCATTTTCTTGTTTGCCTATCTCCATGCTCCTGTTGTCGCTGTCTATGCGTTGGCTCTCTCTGCGGTTTTTGCGCGCAGCCTGATTCTCGCTCTGTATACACGCTGCCATTATCCGAAGCTCAATTGCAAGGTTGATTACGGTGACTATCAGCTACCCCAGAGATGGGATGCGCTGTTTCTCCAAATCTTGGGAGCCGTTCAGTCGGGCGCGCCCGTTATTTTGGCGACCTTCCTCTGTAGGAGCATGAGTGAAGTTAGCGTTCTTGCTGTTTACATGCTCGTATCTACGGGGCTACAGATGATTCCGAATGTCCTTGGTACAGGGCTTCAGGCGCTCTTTGGTCGACAGATTGCTGAGGGAGACTACGAGGGTCTTCGGTCTTCCTATAAGCCATATCGAGCGCTTGTGTACGCAGTCTCCGCTGTGGCATGCGGATGTGCTTTTTCATTGATTATGCCGTTTGTTGATTTGTATGCAGGCGGGTTTCACGATGCAAATTACCACAATGTCCTGCTCGGTTTCCTCGTCGTCCTAAATGTTTTTCTCTATCATGGCAAGTCGTCCCAGGGCCTACTTGTAATTGCTGCTGGCATGTACCGTGAGACTAGGGCGCAGACCTGCTTGCAGGCTGCAATCATTATCGTCTTGGGTATCCCACTCACAATGCACATCCGCACGGTCGGCACAATTGCTGCGTCCTGCGTATCCAATCTATACCGCGTGATTGACCTTTTGCTCTACGAGCCTCGTAAAATCTCGAAGGACTCTCTTTCGAGTTCGTTTTGGTCGTTTGGCGTGTATGTATTACAGACCGTTCTCGTGGCCATGCCTGGCTATCTACTGTCTTGCTTCGCTGGAAGTTGGACAGGATGGATTGCGGTCGCCATCGGTCTTGTCATTTGGGGCGCAGTCGCCGCATGCGCGACGCTCTATTTCTTCGACAGGCCTAGCTATAGTTCGATTATTGGTCGTTTTATGAGGATTAAATAGGATGAATTATTTCAGCGCGTCTAGGGCCGGTGTTGAGTCTTGCTCTGAGTTAGAGCGACGCTTTTCCCTAAATGATGGGTCCATGGTGTTCATTCCACTGCTCTTTTACGCCTTTTTCTGCCAATCGCTCGCTGCTTCTGCGCTTGCACTCGATGTCTGCCTCCTGCTATCTGCTACGGCGTTTCTCCTGCATTTTGTGACTAACAGAAGATTTGCTTGCAAAAGATTTGGCCTTGAGCTGGCTTGGGCACCTTTCTTTGTGCTGTTCTTTATTCATAGTTTGATATACGGTGTGGCTAATTTAACCCTGCTCGTAGTTTATACGCTTCTATTTCTGTGCATGTATGTTGCGGCAGGCGAGCGATCCTGGGTCACTTCATGCCTTAGGGTTCTTGTCGCCTTTGCAGCATTTCATGCGTTCTGCACCATCGTCTTCTGGCTAGTCCCCGCACTTTATCTGCCAGTTAAATCTGCCTTCTTTTCAGGTAGCTATATGGCTAGGGACTATCGCTCTGGCTTCACGGCGCACTACAGCACTAATTCGATTTATTTGAGTTTGGGTCTCGTCTCTTGGGCCTGTGGTCTTGCTGGTAGCAGGGAAAAGGTTCGGATTAAAGATTTGATGCTGAGCCTGATGCTCTTGCTTGCGCTTTTTCTGACTACTAAGCGGGGTCCTTTGGTTGCATCCGTTGCTGCTATCGTCATCTCGTGTCTGTTCGTAAATAGAAAGAAGCTTACCGGGACGATGCTCAAGACCTTGGTTGTTGCTGCAATCGCTGTAATAGCTGTCGGCGTTCTTGCTACGTTTGTTCCCGCTGTTCAGGCGACTCTTGAGAGGTTTATTGAGCTTTCAGATGATGAAACGGGCAATGGCAGAAGCTATTTGTACGATTGCGCTTGGAGTATGTTTTATGCAAAACCCTTACTTGGTTGTGGTTGGGGGACTTATTCCAAGTATGTTGCCACTACCTCCCTTGGTGCAATGTACAGCAATCTTGGCTTTTCGTCGATGAGTGCTCACAACGTATACCTTCAGTTGCTTGCCGAGACGGGTGTGATTGGCCTTGCGGCTTTTGTTGTGCCTGCGTTTCTCTCCATCCTTGCAGCCATGCATCGATCTGAATCTCTTTTAGAGGAAGGTCCTTATGGGGACTCCTTTTGCTTGTGGGCCTGTTTGGGTGTTCAGATTTTCTTTCTAATTTATTGCTTTTCAGGCAACCCTTTATACGATCCGCAGTGCTACATACCGTATTTCATTTCATGTGTGGCGGCGTTTGCTATTTGCGGCTCAGACAAGATGATTCTTAACGATAGGGAGGGATTCCATGGATATCTGCAAAGATAGTCAACGCTGTACCGGGTGCTCTGCGTGTCTGTCTGTGTGTCCTCGATTGGCGATTCAGATTGTAGAAGACTCTCATGGGTTTTACCGTCCGAAGATTGACGAATCAAAATGTGTTGAGTGCGGTTTGTGCCAGAGGGTATGTCCGGCTAATGGTTTGACGAGCGACGATCTGAAGATGAACTCTCGTCGGGTATTGGCTTATCAGGCTGACGACGCCGAACGCGCAAAAAGTTCCTCGGGTGCCGCGTTTTGGGCCTTGGCTACTTACGTCCTAAATAATGGCGGCGTCGTTTACGGCGCTTGCTTCGATGAAGATTTCCGCGTTGTTCAGCGGCGTTGTGCCTCTGTTGACGACGCGCAATCTTGTCGAGGCTCAAAATACTCACAGGGCTTCGTTGGCTCTTCATATGTCGAAGCATATAACGACTTGAAACAAGGTCTTGACGTGCTCTACAGCGGAACCCCATGCCAAATTGCGGGTCTTAGGAGTTTTCTGTCTAAGAAAAACTATTCCGGACAGTTGGTTACCTGCGATTTAATCTGCCATGGCACACCTAGTAATCGTATGTTCCGCGAATACATTTCCTTTTTGGAAAAAAAGTCCGGAAAGAAGGTCATCGAATATTTTCATCGCCCCAAGGACAGAGGTTGGGGAGTCCATGTCGAGAAGGCTCTCTTGGACGACGGCACTGCTCTCTATGACACGATTGAATCTAATACTTGGCGAGATGTGTTCTATAGCAATAACGCTTTAAATTCCAGCTGTTATAACTGCGCCTATACCGACGTCAACAGGGTTTCCGACTTTACTCTTGCTGATTTTCTTGGCGTCGATCGAGTTCGCAAAGGTTTTAATGATCATAAGGGACTTTCTGTTGTTATGGTTAATAGTGAGCTAGCCGAGCGTATTGTCGCATCTGGTGTATTTGAGCCCGGCGTAACAGATATATCTCTTGAAGAGGTGCTGCCCGGTAATCCGATGCTGGAGAGGTCGTCCTCTCCGCAGGGTAACGTTGATGGTTTCTGGAAGGCTTATGAGCATAAGGGGTTCGAGGGCACTGCTCGGTTTGTTGGCGCCTACGGCTTCGTGAAATCTCTCAAGACTCTTGTGAAACAGCTTATTAAAAGGAAATAGTTACTAGGGGCGTTTCTCTTGAATTTAATGGACTTTGTTGAGCATGTGGCGACCTGGATTTATGTCCGGGGTAAGTTGGCGTTTCTTGCAGGGAGATTCCCTGGCCAGATAACCATGACGAAGGCTTTCAGGCGACCGTTTTATTGTCGCGTATCGGATAAAGGCGTTATTAGCGTCGGTGAACGAACGTCTTTCAATTACGGTTGCGTCCTGATTGCTCATGAACGAATTGAGATTGGTAGAGGCTGCCTATTTGGTCCAAACGTCCATGTGTATGACTTCGACCACGGTATGTCGCAGGATGGGATCATGTATCGGGACCAGCCGACTACGACAGCGCCCGTGCATATTGGCGACAACGTCTGGCTTGGCGCGAATGTCGTGGTGCTTAAAGGTGTAGCCATTGGCGATAATGCGGTCATCGCTGCGAATAGCGTTGTTTCTAAAGATGTACCCGCGAATATGCTATTTCACGAAAAACGGGATCTAGTTTACAGAGAGCTTCGATAGGTTGCTGGATTGGCTTTCAATTCACGATGTACGCTGATCCGATAAAGCAGTATTGATAATGGCTTAATTGGATTAAAGCGTGCTTGCATTAGGGGTATCGGCTTGGGTCGATACCCCTTTTTAACCGGTTTGAAACCGCATCACTGGTAACGTCAAGTTTTTTGGAAATTGACAACCACATGACGGAGCACGGTCCGCGCTCTGTCATGTGGTCTCTGGCGGCTAAGCAGCGAATCACAGACGAATGGGATACGTGCCGAATTTGCGAACATCGTAACGGTCGACGAGGAACTGCTGTGCAAGGAAATGAAGACTCCTCCGAGGAAGACCATCGAGGAGGCGCCCAGCGCGCTGCTCGATGAGGAAGCTAATGGGGGATGGTGCTGTCGGTTGCGCTGGTCGCGCTGACGGGGGCGGCGTTGTTGTCTCTTTTGACATCTACTGCGGAATCACTTGAGTCGGTGGTGTTTGAGCTTGTGGTCCCTTCGGCCTTGTCAGTATCGCTTATTGCTGTCTTAGTTTGTGCCTGTTGCGCGGCTGTTGCTTGAGGCCGCATGGCTTCTGCGATGACCGCCATGGGTATTGGTGCGCTTGCCATGGACATGCGCGCGATTGCACATGGTGGGCGATGGGGGGCGTAGCGGAGCCTCTCTGGGAGCAGGCGATAGGGTCCAAAAGAAGCACCGGGCTAGCATGCCGCGCATATTTTGTTGGGGTTTTCGGAAACACCAGTAAACATCAGCGAGCTTTCTGTGTTAGCGATGGAATAATTTAGCCAAATATAGTCGGCCGAGATTGACCAATCCCGGCCGACCCATTTTAGCCAGCACGCCCGCATCTATGACTTTCCTATCGCATTCCTACATTCCCTCGGGCTGGATCCCCCTCACCTTCACCGCCTGGGGGACGGCATCCACCGAGCAGGTGTCGAGCCCCTGCCGCGGTTCAGCTGCTGCTCGACGTCATCTCGACCTTCGACTCGGCAGATAGATAGTCTTTGTTTCCAGCGGTCTTCCGGTCTATTTGATTCATCGCATACGCAACAATCCCATTCTGAATTCCCGAGATGCTCGGCGGGAAAGACTGATTATCGGCATCAATGGAAAATCTTTCTTCCCTGGTATCCAGTTGCTGCTGAATGCGGTCGGCATACTTCTCCGCCCATTCATCGGCCTTGTCATTTCGCACAAAGTAATTGTTGGATAGGCCTGTCGAGCGGTAGGCGTAGCAGTCCTTCTGATAGTTTGCCGCGTGGTCGGAGTGGGCGATTGCCATGAGCTCGTCGGTCAGGCCAAAGTACAGATGGCGCTGGTCCAGGTCTCCGTACCAGTTGTCGCTGGTGTCGTCCCAGGTTAGGTCCATCTGGCACCATTTACCGTCGATCTTTACGGCGTTCCAGGTGTGGCCGTTGCCGGTGATGCGGCCGTTGGTGATGCCCGCTGCGTTAAGGAGCTTGGAGTAGATGCGCTGGTAGCTCTCACAGGTGCCTTGGTGGCGGGTGAGGCCGCTCTCGGCGCTGCACCAGTTGAGGCTGTGGTCGTACTCCAGCTGGTCGAGCGTCCAGTCGTGGAGCCACAGCGCCATGTCGTATTCCGAGCCGTTTGTCTCTTGCCTGCATTGGGCCACGGCGCTGTTGACGATCTGCGTGACGCTCGGGCGGGCGGCGTCGTTTACGGTCACCTCCGCCGTGGTGCGCAGATAGTAGATCCCCTTGTCGTTTTGGGGTCGTTTCTGCCGTTGTCCATAAAGTAGAAGTGGATGCGGTACGTGCCCGATGCCGTGAAGTCAAAGGTAAAGTCGTGGCCCGTGGTGCCCAGGCTGTAGTAGCTGGCCCATGCCGGGCGCGACGGGTCGCAGACGCTTTCCTGGCTGGCCCCCGCCCCCAAAAGGGGGCCGGCCCCGGGAAAGCGCT
>CABPXT010000022.1:0-17809 GCA_902461405.1 uncultured Collinsella sp. | reverse complement strand
TATGTCCCTTTCGCTGTTTCGCGGCTTTGCCGCGAAACAGCGCGCCACTTTGGGCATAGTGGGGGAGCTGGTTGTGGCTTTCTGCTGTCCCGGTGCTGTTTCGCGCTTTGCGCGAAACAACGCAACACTTTGGGCATGGGTGGGGGCTGGGTTGCGGATTCAGATGGCCTAGAGGGATATGGGTGCAAACGAGAAATCGTTGTTGGGGTCGTCCTTTTCCATAAACTCATCGAGACAGAATGTCATATAGATTGGAACGTACAGGACCTTGCCCTCTTTGCTGAGGTTCTCGTGGCTTAGCACAACGGCCTCGGGAATTTTGTACTCGCCCACGCTCATCAGACGGTCGAGGGCCGCATGGGCTCGAACCTTCTTGCCCGATTTGACCTCGATTGGGACAACGTGCCCGCGAGTGCCTTCGACCACAAAGTCAACTTCACCGACCTCACGCGTCTGGTAGTACCACGTATCCACCCCAAGGGCAACAAGCTCCTGCGCGACCACGTTCTCATAGAGGCCGCCGAGGTTGGGGGTTTTCATGTCAAGATAGACGGCACGTGCCGTGCTGCCGGGATATCGCGATGCGAGCATGCCTGTATCAGACTCGTATAGTTTGAAGGCGGTCGCCTTCTCTGTCCTCTTAAGAGGACTCCGGGCCTCCGTCACCTGGGCGACCATCAGTCCAACGCCCGCGTTCACCAACCATAGGAAATCCTGCTCGTATTTTTGAAGGCGAGCCCCCTCGCCCAGGGATGAAACAACAAAGCGATGGGATTCCGCCTCAAGCTGAACGGGAATTTGCTCGAAAATGGAGCGAACGTTAAACGCTCGAGTCGATGCATATTTAGAGATGTCGCTTTTGTACTGATCGACTAGCTGAATTTGAAGCTCACGCGTTCTCACGAGCGAATAGCCCGAATCGATATAGTTCTGAACGACCTCCGGCATGCCGCCGCAAACGATATAGGCTCTAAAGTTTTTGAGCATCGCCTCATGAATATAGTTTTCGACGGGTCGCCTTTCGACAAGGCAGCTGCGAATTCCTGCAAGCACATTCTCGCTGACGCTGTTTGCCCAACAAAACTCTTCAAAATCCATCGGCCGCATAACAATGTGTTCGACATACCCTACCGGAAAAGAAGAGATCCCCTTAAACTCGGTCCCAAGCATAGACCCCGAGAAGACATAGCTAAAGCGCCCGTCCTCGACCAATGCCTTCATGAGCGTAATGATCTGCGGGTATTCCTGAATCTCATCGACAAAGATAAGCGTATCTCCCTCAGCAAGCGGTGCATCCGCGAGAAGGGCCACACGGTTGATAAAGTCAACGGCGTTCTTGGCGCCAACAAGCACATCCCTTGCCTCGGCGTCGAGTAGCAGATTGACCTCAAAATACGAAGCGTAGTTGTCTTTACCAAACGCGCGAATCGCATAGCTCTTGCCAATCTGGCGCGCACCGGTAACAAGCAAGGCCTTATGAGAGTTATTTTTCCAGCCTAAAAGCCTATCAGTGACCTTACGGCGTAGCATTAAAACTCCTAAATGACAAAAATTGGCAAATAGAATTGACCTAAATCATACAAAAAATGGCAAATAGAAATGCCCCAAATCATACAAAAATTGGCAAATAGCAAAGATTCGCTTAGGTCTCAAAGCCATCGAACCAGCACGGCACTTTGCGAAAAGGCTGGGGACGTCGTTATTTGCGTCTCCAGCCTCCTGATTGCTGTTTTTGATCCCGTGATGGGGCGTTGTTGGTGTTGCTAGTTCGGCTTACCTTGTCTCGCCGGTTTCGGTGCGTAGGCGGTAGCCGTGGACCAGGTCGCTGATGGCCGGCCAGGGAATCTGGCGATCGACCCAAAATTGCAGCTGAACCAGATAGCGCTCGGTGGCGCGGGTGAGGGCGGCAAACTGCTCGCGGGTCTCGACCTGGGTGTAGAGATCGCGGCTGCGGGCGAGGATGGCGGTCGTGTCGTCCATCTTGCCGGTGACGTCGAAGGCGCCCGAGAACCAGTCGCACAGGCGCGCGGCACTGTTATTGAGGGTGGCCAAGTTGGCGGTGTCGCCGTTGGCGTTCTCGGTTGCTTGGGCGCGCAGGAGCGAAAGGGCGTCGGCGGCGTTCATGCAGTAACCGACGGTAAAGTTCCATACTGCGAACTCTCGGCCGGTGTCGAGCTTGCGACGGCGCATCAGGTCGATGTCGCGGGGCTCCTCGAGCATCATTTGGTCGGCGAGGGCTTCAAGTGCAGTGGTGTACTCAGCAAGGTCGAGCGTGAGCAGGGTGTTGATATCCATCATCTTTAGGCCTCCGCTTCGATCTCGACGATTTCGTTTTTGATGTACATGCCCTGGTTGTCCCAGACATTGCGGCAAGCAACGGCAAAGCGCTCGCGGTCGGCTTCGCAGATGCGGGCGAACATGTTGCAGGTGCCAAAGGGCTCGCACACGTCAAAGAAGATGCAAATTGACGACCAGCCGCCATACCAGCTCACCGCACCGGCGGGCTCGTGAAAGACGGGGTTCTCGATGTGCTCGTAGTTGGCGATGGGGCCCGAAACGGGATAGGTTACCTCGGCATCGCAGATCTTAGCCGAGAAGATACGCGACTCGACCGGACAGGACGATTCGAACAGCTTGCATGCCTCGGGAGCCTTGTCCCAGAGCATGTCGGCGAGAAACGTCTCGCCATTCAGCGTAATCTTGAGCATTTTTGTCATAGTAAGGACCTCCTCAATCCGTCGCTCAAGGGGCTCGCTGGCGGATAAGGAGAAGACAGCAGCGGGGTCGCCGAACCCAAACTTCACGACAGATCTCTGTCGCCCCAGCCCGCGCTGTTCTTCGCTAAAGTACCATGCCGCAATTGCGCGCGCAATATCAGTTTTTGATTTTCTGGAAGCGGCAATCGACGAGACGGCTCGCCGGCTGCCGGCCGACGCGCGGCATAGGCACTTGTCTATTCCTTAAGTTGGATGAAAAACGCCATGTTATTGCAGGGCTGCATACTCGTCTTATTAGTGCATAGAATCTCGTATAGTGCGAGTAAGAATTTGCGCTGTCATTTTGTGTTTAGCAAAGATATAGTTTGCATAATCCACTCTAATCTCTGCTGTATTTAAATAAAGTCGCACGTAAATGGCTTAGATGTACCTGAGCTGGGGTTCTTTACGCTGAGCGGGTAAAATCGACCGTTCGCCGTTCAACTATTTTCAAAATGAATAAAATGAGCGATAAAGAGAATATAAACCTTAATAAACTCGCGTATCGCACGGACGCGGGTTATTAATGGGTTGTAGGCCTTTTACAGAAAGGATTCCAGCAATGTCTAAGCCTCTTGGCAAGCCCGATCGTATTGTCGTCGCCCTCGGCGGCAACGCCCTCGGCAACAACCCCGTCGAGCAGATCGAGGCCGTGAGCAACACCGCCCACGCCCTCCTCGGCCTCATCGAGCAGGGCAACGAGATCATCATCACCCACGGCAACGGCCCGCAGGTCGGCATGATTCAGAACGCCTTCGCCGCCGCCCACGACGCCATCGGCACCCCCGAGATGCCGCTGCCCGAGTGCGGCGCCATGTCCCAGGGCTACATTGGCTATCACCTGCAGCAGGGCATCGGCCGCGAGATGCACAAGCGCTATAAGCGTTGGCACGCCGCCACCGTCGTCACCCAGATCGAGTGCGATCCCGACGATCCCGCGTTCAAGAACCCGACCAAGCCCATCGGCCCCTTCTACACCGAGGAGCAGGCCAAGGAGTTCATGGCCGAGGATCCCTCCAAGGTCTTCGTCGAGGATTCCGGCCGCGGCTGGCGTCGCGTCGTCGCCTCCCCCGATCCCAAGAAGATCGTCGAGGCTGACTCCATCCTCAACCTGCTCGACAACGAGTTCATCGTCATCGCCTGCGGTGGCGGCGGCATCCCCGTCGTCCGCGACTACGAGAACAAGGGCTGCTACAAGGGCGTTCCCGCCGTTATCGACAAGGACCTGGGCGGCGAGCTGCTGGCCGAGGACTGCGACGCCGACGTCCTGTTCCTGCTGACCGCCGTTGAGCATGTCGCCATCAACTTTGGCAAGCCCAACCAGGAGGAGCTCGAGGACCTCACCGCCGACGAGGCCGAGCGCCTGGCCGACGAGGGCCAGTTCGGCAAGGGTTCCATGGAGCCCAAGGTCCGCGCTGCCATCAAGTTCGCCCGTTCCCGCAAGGGCCGCACCTGCATCATCGGCGCCCTGGACAAGGCCGCCGAGACCATGGCCGGCCTCTCCGGTACCCGCATCCACGAGTAGTCCCTACTCTGTTGCCTCTCCCGTGGGCGCCAGGCAAAGCGCCCACAAACTAGCCTCTCTTCATGAGCCCCGCAGTCCGCTCCGACTGCGGGGCTTTTGCTATTCACCTAGTCATTGGGGACAGACTTAAATGAGTAGTCCAAAACGGGTGCAGTTTCCTTTGAGGCCCTCAACCGGAAAATGCATCCCGGAAATATGCCGAAAAGTGGCTCTCAGTTTCCCAAGCAGGCCGCTAACGGAAAGCGCATCCCGCTATCGAACTTCAAAGCGGGATGCGCCTTCCGTGCCGGCGGCTCCGGGCAGTCTGGGGCCACTCATTTAAGTCTGTCCCCAATGAGTGCCCAATGACTAGTAGTAGGCCCACATGGCTTCGACTTCGTTGAGGACCTCTACGACGCCCCAGCGGCGGGCGCTGCGGCTGGCCGAGTTGGGGTCGAAGACTTGAATCTGGTCGGCGTCGTCAATACCGTAAAGCACAATGTAGTGGCCCACGTTGGTAAAGGTGCCCGGCCGAACAGCGGCGATGACGGGCGCTCCCGAACGCAGCGCCTGAGTCATCGAGTCGCGATCGTTATGGAGCTCCGTTCCGTTAAGTCCCAGCTGCCACGCACCGCTTGTCATAAACGACCATTCGGTTGCACCGGTGGGGGCGTAGTTGCCGGCTTCGGCTAGTGCGCATATATCGACCGGCGTCTTATCGGTATGGCCGGTCTTAAAGATATAGACCATGGTGAGGCAAGTTGGACCGCAAGCGTTTTCGCGAATAGTGCCACCGGCATAGGGCAGCTCCGACCATGCGGGGTCAATTTGGTAGATGTGGGGCATGGTGCCGGCCTGCCATTGAGAGCGCGGGGTCGAAAAGGCAAATGAGTAGCCGGGCGCGACGGGAGCTTTAAGCAGCTTGTCCTCGGCAGTGGGCTCAAGACCGGCTGATCCGTGGGAGATACAGGATCCCAAAAACACAAAGACGAGGCAGGCGGCGATGGAGCAAAACGCAAGGCGAAGGCGGCGGGCCGGAAGCGCGTGGCTTGTGGTGTGCGACGCGGGGTGAGGGGCGGAATTGCCGCGATCGCGTTGAGGTCGCGAAAAGGAGCGCTTAACGTAGTAGTCGGTCTTACGGCGATCGTAGCGGTGTGGCTGCGATGTGTCGGTCTGGCGTTGGCGTGTGCTCGTACTCATGCGGTCTGACTGCTGCACGGTACGGCTTTGTTGCCGCGAAGAAGCCCCGAGCTGCTCTTGGGGGCGCTGCGGGCTGTCGTTGTCGGAGGTGCTTCTGGGCGTTGGCGTGGTGCGGCCGGCCTTTGGTCGCCGTCATTTTATCCGTATGCCATTCGAATCACCTTGCCTCATGTGTAACTTGTCTATCCTACATAAAAAGATGCACGACACATGGGCATGTGCGCCAAAAGCCTGACAAATGGTATGAACGTTGCCGCGCCGCGCGCCAAACGTCACGGCAACAGGTCTTCAAAAGCAGACAAGATGAAAGCGCCCAAGATGAATGACGTCTTCCGCCGTTCGTCCCAAAAACGGCGCCGCTCGTTTTGCAGTTCTGCCTTCGGTCGAGCCACAAGCGGCGCTGCTGTGCCAAGGCCGTATCTTAAAGCCACGAAATAAAAGCGCGCGGCAAAACAGACCGCGCAAGGGGTGACGCCAAAGAGGCGTCAATAAGGAAAGGAGGGGAACAATGGCGGACAAGAACGCAGAAGTTGCAGTCGAAGGTAACGGCGGCATGAAGAAAACGCTTTCGCTCTGGAACTTCTTCACCATCGGTTTCGGTGCCATCATCGGTACTGGTTGGGTCCTGCAGGTCGGCGACTGGATGGTCGTGGGCGGCGGTCCCGTTCCCGCTATGATCGCATTCCTCTTGGGTGCAATCTTCCTCGTGCCCGTCGGAGCTGTTTTCGGTGAGCTCACGGCTGCTATCCCCATCTCGGGCGGTATCGTCGAGTATGTCGATCGTAGCTTTGGCCGTACGCTGAGCTACATCACCGGTTGGCTTTTGGCCCTGGGCAACGGCATCCTGTGCCCGTGGGAGGCAATCGCTATCTCGACCCTCGTGTCCGAGATGTTCGGCAGCCTGCCCGGTCTTGAGTGGCTGCGTGCCGTCAAGCTCTATACCATCCTGGGCGCTGACGTTTACCTGTTCCCGACGCTGATCGCGCTCGGCTTTGCAGTCTATGTCATCTTCCTCAACTTCCGCGGTGCCAGCTCGGCCGCCAAGCTGCAGGCCTTCCTGACCAAGGCCCTGCTCTGCGGCATGCTGCTCGCCATGGGCGTCTCGCTGTTCACCGGCTCGCCGGACAACGCCATGCCCGTGTTCTCCCAGGTCACCGGTGCTGGCGGCGGCAAGCCTGCTACCGAGGGCACCAGCCTGTTCGCCGGCATCGTTTCGGTCCTGGTTCTGACCCCGTTCTTCTACGCCGGTTTCGACACCATTCCTCAGCAGGCTGAGGAAGCAGCCGAGGGCCTCAACTGGAACAAGTTCGGCAAGATCATCTCCCTGGCCCTGCTGGCCGCCGGCGGTTTCTACATGGTCTGCATCTACTCGTTCGGCACCATCCTCGACTGGCATGAGTTTGTTAAGAGCCCGGTTCCCGCGCTTGCCTGCCTCAAGGGCATCAACATGCTCCTGTACCTGGCCATGCTCGTCATCGCCACGCTTGGACCCATGGGCCCGATGAACTCCTTCTACGGCGCCACGAGCCGCATCATGCTCGCCATGGGCCGCAAGGGCCAGCTGCCCGAGAAGTTCGCCGAGGTCGATCCCAAGTCCGGCGCTCCCAAGCTCGCTTGCGTCGTTCTGGGCGTCATCACCGTCGTCGGTCCGTTCCTGGGCAAGAACATGCTCATCCCTCTGACCAACGTGTCGGCTCTCGCCTTCATCTTCTCCTGCGGCATGGTCGCCCTCGCTTGCCTGCGCATGCGCTTCACCGAGCCCGACCTGCCTCGTCCCTACGAGGTGCCCGGCGGCAAGTTTGGCATCAGCCTCGCTGTCGCTGCCTGCGCCGTCATCATTGGCCTGCTCGTGGTCCCGTTCTCTCCCGCCTCCCTCAACATGGTGGAGTGGAGCATCGTGATCGGCTGGCTGGCCGTTGGCCTGGCCCTCATGGCCTTCACCAATTCCCGCAAAAAATAACGCCTAGCCGGGGCGGATCGGGTGCGCGGACCCCTCTCTTCCGCGCACCGAACCCGGCACCACTTGGGTAGCTTTGTGAGGCCATAACCCAACATGGCCTCGCCCACTATATGGATCCATAAGGAGGAACCATGTCCACTAAGTACGCAATCGTTGGCGGCAAGCTCATCGACGGTACCGGTGCCGAGCCGGTCGAGAACTCCCTCGTTCTCGTCGACGACAACGGCAAGATCGAGTATGCCGGTGCTATGCAGGACCTTCCCGAGGGCGTTGAGGTCATCGACGCCGCCGGCAAGACCGTCCTTCCCGGCCTGATCGACACCCACCTGCACTTCTCGGGCAACCTGACCGACGATGACACCGACTGGGTCATGCAGCCGCTCCTCGAGAAGCAGGCCGTCGCCGTCAAGCAGGCCTACGACTGCCTCACCCACGGCCTCACCACCGTCTGCGAGATCGGCCGCTTTGGTATCCAGATTCGCGACTGCATCGACAAGGGCGTCTTCAAGGGCCCGCGCGTTCTGGCCACTGGTCTTGGCTTCTGCCGCGTTGCCGGTCACGGTGACTCCCACCACTGCACCCAGGAGCTCAACAAGGAATCCCATCCCTGGGGCGACCAGGTCGATGGTCCTTGGGATCTGCGCAAGGCCGTCCGTCGTCGCCTGCGCGAGAACCCCGATGCCATCAAGATCTGGGCTACCGGTGGCGGCATCTGGCGTTGGGATTCTGGTCGCGACCAGCACTATTGCTCCGAGGAGATCCAGGCCGTGGTCGAAGAGGCAAAGATGGTCGGCATCCCCGTGTGGAGTCACTGCTACAACAACCACGCCGCCGCCTACGACTCCGTTCGCTTTGGCTGCGAGCAGCTGATTCACGGCTTCGATATCGATGAGCGCACCATGGACCTCATGGCCGAGCAGGGCACCTTCTTCACCCCGACGATCGCCTTCCTGCCCACCTGGTACGCCACCTATCCGCCCGTCTACGTCCCCGAGCTGCACGACAAGTACGAGGGCACCCTGGTCGAGAAGGAGCTGCAGCGCAACTACGACTGCCTGCGCGAGGCCAAGAAGCGCGGCGTCGTCATGACGATCGGCTCCGACTCCTTCTCCTTCGTCACCCCGTACGGCACCTGCTCCATCGAGGAGATGTACGAGTTCGTCGACAAGATCGGCTTCACTCCGGTCGAGACCATCACCTGCGCCACCCTCAACGGTGCCAAGATGTGCCACATCGAGGACGAGACCGGTTCCATCGAGGCCGGCAAGTGCGCCGACCTGCTGGTTGTCAACGGTGACGTCGCCGCCGACATCCACGTGCTCAACACCGACAACATGGACGTCATCATGAAGGATGGCTGGATCGTCGAGGCTGGCACTTTTGGTGAGGCTAACAAATACAGCGCCTAAGATACCGTTTGTCGATGGCTTGATGTAAAACACAGTTTTTGATTGCATAATGCAATGGAGAGGGTCGCTTGCGGCCCTCTTTATTGCTATGGGTGCTAAGGACAAGAGGGGATGACGGTGGATTTAAACAGGCTGATTCTGGGCAAGAGCTACAACTCTACCAAGGTCTTTCGTACGGCCCAGCATGTGGTTCAGGCCATCCTGCTCGGTATTGTCGTTCCGGCGCTTATCCTGCTGCTTATCTGGGATTTAACCGATAATCCCAATCCCGTTCCGGGCGTTGTCGTTATTGCCGGCCTGGTCATGCTGTGCTTCTTTTTCTCGTATGTCTTTGTGGTCCCCGACGACCTCACATCGAGCGCAACCGACCGTACGCTCGCCATCGCATCAAAAATATTCGCCTACACGTCGCGCGGCCTTACGCCCGAAGCGGCCCTGGGCGCCTCTAAAATTATCCTGTCCGAGACCATCGCCTCTGCCATCTGCTTTACCGATGGCAAACAGGTGTTGGCAAGCTGGGGCGAGGACTCGGCAAAGTGCCCTGCCGGCACCCCGGTTGTGCTCAAGACCACGCTCAACGTGATCGAGTCCGGCGAGCAGAGTGTATTTTCGCGCGACGCCTCCAATGAGACGGGCGGCTATTTTCCCCGCCTGCGCGCCGGCATTGTCGCGCCGCTTACCGTGCGCGGGCATTGCGTGGGTACGCTCGAGCTGTATTATCCCCGTCTGAGCAGCATCGATATGCGCCAGACGGCGCTTGCCTCGGGCTTTGCCGACCTCATTTCCACGCAGCTTGCGAGCTTTGAGCTCGAGCGCCAGGACGAGCTTACAGCTCGCGTGGAGCTGCGCGCCTTGCAATCGCAGGTCGATCCTCATTTTCTGTTTAACACCATCAGCACCATCGTGTCGCTCGTGCGTACCGAGCCGGACAAGGCCAGGTCGCTGCTCATCGACTTTTCCAATTACTACCGTCAGACACTGTCCGATTCCGATACGCTCACCACGCTCGAGCACGAGGTGGAACAGGGCACTCGTTATATCAATCTTATGCAGGCCCGGTATGGCGACGGCCGTCTGCGCGTCTCGGTCGATATCGACTTTGAGGTGCGCGATTGCATGGTGCCGCCGTTTATCTTGCAGCCGTTACTCGAAAACTGCATCAAGCACGCGCAGCGCGAGACCGAGCCGCTTTCTATTCATGTTAGGGCTTTCGAGACCGATGACGGTTTGGAGATCATCGTCGAGGACGATGGCATCGGTATGAGCGAAGAGGTCTGCGCGCATCTGTTTGAGCAACATCGCCGAGAGGAGCCCGAGAGCATTACCGCCGACGGCTCCGTCAAGCGAGGTTGCGGCCTGGCGCTCTTCAACGTGCTTCAGCGCATCCATTTCTTTTACGGAGAAGATTCCGGCATGCGCGTGAAGTCCCAGGAGGGCGTGGGAACGCAGGTCATCGTCGAGCTGAACGGCGAGCCGCATGAGCCCGCGCCGTTGACGGCATAGCACGCGGTTGGATTGAGAGAAAAAGAGGGGAAGCACATATGTCCGAAGGCTGGAACATCTTGGTGGTTGATGACGAGCCTCCCATTAGGGCTGAGCTACGCTATCTGTTGGAAAAGGATATGCGTGTGGGTCAGATTGCCGAGGCGGGCAATGTCACCGAGGCCGTGGAGTCGATTCTCTCGAACAAGCCCAACGTGTTGTTTTTGGACATCACGATGCCCGGCCGCTCGGGAATTGAGCTTGCCGAGACGCTGCAGAACCTAAAGACGCCGCCGGTGGTTGTGTTTGTGACGGCGTTTGCCGAGTTTGCCGCCGATGCGTATAACCTTGATGCGGTCGACTATGTCGTCAAGCCGGTCGAGGACGCACGCCTGTCAAAGGCACTCGACAAGATCGAGGCAGCCTTGGGTGCCCGTCGTGTTATCCACGCTCCGCGCCAGCCTTTGCGTCTGACGGTGGACCGCGGGGGCAAAAAGGTGTTCATTCCCGCCGCAGACGTCTGCTACTTTGAGGCGCGCGCCGATTTTTGCAACGCCATCTGCGCCGAGGGAACGTACCTGATCAATGAGTCGATCTCTTCGCTCGAGCGTCGCTTGAGCTCCGAGGGCTTTATTCGCGTTCATCGCAGCTATCTGGTCAATTTGGAAGACGTGCACAATGTTGAGATTGGCTCTACGGGGTTGATGGAGCTCAGGCTCGACCGCGTGAGCTCGACGGTACCGGTGTCCCGTCGTCGTGCCGCCGAGGTCAAGTCGCACCTGGGGCTTGCGTAAGAGGCTTGCGTGCCGTCGTTTACCATCGCAGGTTTGGCATGGGCGCGCGGTGGGCATAATGGGTGGCATCGAATGAAATGGAAAGGATCATTATGCCCGCGCTTATCACCCATCATCTGTTTGGCGAGGAAAGCATCGACCGTCTTCCGCAGGGCGTCATCACGTCCGATGAAGAGCGCATTGCCTTTATCTTGGGCAACCAAGGTCCCGACCCGTTTTTCTTTCACATTCTGACACCGCGTGTTTCCGACTGTACGCTACTGGCGCAGGTCATGCATCGCTCGCGCATGTCTCGCCAGTTCGCGTGCCTGCGTGACGGCGTGTCGCATCTGCTGCCGCGCGACGCCAGCTTGGGTCGCGCCTTTGCGCTGGGTCTGCTGTCTCATTACGTGCTCGACCGCAACGCCCACCCCTTTGTCTATGAGCAACAGTTTGGCATCGTGGAGTCCGATTCAGAGCTTGAGGATTCGAGCGGTCAGGTCCATGCCGTGATCGAGAGCGACCTGGATGTACTGATGCTGCAGCTTAAACGCGATGGCGCTACGGTCGACGATTACCCGCCGGCGGGCGAGATCGTCACCACCGATCGCATCAGTCGCGTGGCCGGCGTGCTGATGAGCTATGTTGCCGGACGCGTGTACGGCATTGACATTCCGGCGGGGGAGTACGGTGCTGCCGTTGCCAATATGCAGCGACTTTACCGTGCGATTGAGCCGGCCGGCTCCGTAAAGACGCGCGCGATCTCGCTGGTTGAGGGGTTGGTGCACGACTACTCGCTGCTCGATGGCCTTGCTCACCGCGTGACGACCGAGCCGCCCGAGCGCACCGGCAATCTGGGCCATCTGACGTGGAAGAATCCCTTTACCGATGAGGTCTCGAACGAGAGCTTCCCCGAGGTCTTTGATCGCGCGCTGGTCGATTACGAGTGCACGGTCGCTCGATTCATCGAAACAGGCGACATGGAGGCCGTGACCGGTCACGTCAACTACAGCGGCCGCGTGCTCGGCGCCGACGAGGAGTTCGACCGCGAGGAATAGGGTCCGTGCCTGTCCCTTTGCCGAATCCTTACCGGTGCCTCTGTGCAATTGGGGTACGATGAACTAACTGCATATCGGGCGAATACGAAGGGTCCCTGTCCATGAAATACACCAAGCTCGAGCGTAACTGGGTCATGTACGATGTGGGAAACTCGGCCCTCGTGCTGCTCAATACCTCGGTGGTGCCCATCTACTTTAACGCCATCAATACCGGTGCTTCCTCGGCAGACCTGGTGGTCGCTTGGGGCAACGCGCAGACGATTGCCTCGCTGGTCATTGCCATGCTCATGCCCATTCTGGGCGCGCTTGCCGATTACGCCGGCAACAAGATCAAGTTCTTCTTGGGTTTCTTCCTCACGGGCCTGGTTCTTTGCCTGGCGCAGGCTATCCCAATGTCCGCCATGGCATTTTTGACCGTGTACGTGCTGTGCACCATCGGCCTTAACTCTTCTATGACGTTCTACGACGCCATGCTGCCCGACATTACCACCGACGAGCGTATGGACGCCGTGTCCAGCTCGGGCTATGCTTGGGGCTACATCGGTTCCACCGTGCCGTTCATCATCTGCTTGGCGCTTATCATGGGTGGCCCCGCTCTTGGCGTCCCTACCATGCTGGCAACGCGTCTGTCGTTTATCATCACTGGTGCCTGGTGGCTCATCTTTACCCTGCCGCTCATTCGCACCTATAAGCAAAAGTACGGTCGCGAGCGCGGTCCCGAGGACACTATCGGCCACATCGTGGGCGGCGTGTTCTCCGAGGTCGGACACACCATGCGCGAGATCGCCCACAACAAGACCGTGCTGGTCTACATGATCGCGTTCTTCTTCTATATCGACGGTGTGCACACGGTCATTTCCATGGCAACCAGCTACGGATCGGCCTTGGGCATCGATTCGACCCAGTTGGTCCTGGCGCTGCTCGTCACGCAGTTCGTGGCCTTTCCGTCCGCCATCATCTACGGCAAGCTCGCCGGCCGCGTGGGCACGCTCAACATGATCTTGGTGGCAGTCGCCGCCTATATGGGCATTGTGCTGTTCGCCGCGTTCTTCCTCAAGACCGCCTTTGAGTTTTGGGTGCTTGCCATTATGGTCGGCCTGTTCCAGGGCGGCGTGCAGGCGCTCAGCCGCAGCTACTTTGGCCGCATTATTCCCAAGGAAAAGTCCAACGAGTACTACGGCTTCTTTGATATCTTTGGCCGCTATGCAAGTGTTATGGGCACCTTCTTGGTGTCGGTCGTCACCTCGCTGACCGGCAACCCCTCGCTGGGCGTCCTGTCTATCGGCGTGCTGCTGGTGGTGGGCTTTGTGCTGCTGGTCCGTCTGTCCCGCATGTCTCAGACGGCAGAGCAGGCCGCATAGGAACTTGCCGGTAATTGCGTCCGCCGCGATACTCTTTTGGGGTTATCTGCAATAAACATTCTGACTTTCGAACAATGATTAGCCCAAGTGGGTATGATGGAGTCAGCTAGGTCGCGGGGCGTCGCCTGTGTTTGGCGGCGTCCCGTTTTTGTGTTGCAGGGAGGGTAAGGCATGAACGCCACGGTCGTGATTCCAACGTATTGGGCGGGCGATGACGCTCGCGCAAACGCTCCTGGCACCTATGACCATTCGACACGACTCAACGCCGACAATCCCGAGCTCGACCGCTGCCTGGCCTCGCTTGAGCAGGTGCGCGACATCCCGCGCATCATCCTTTTGGTGGTCTGTCCCGTTTCTGCCACAGCCGATGTGTCGCTGCGCGTGCACGAGATTGTCGACGCGCATCCTACGCTCAAGGTCACCGTCGTCACCAACACCCAGGCCTCGCGCATCGCAGACCGGGTTGCTCAGATCGCGCCCAAGGGTTCGGGCGAGTGCGTGAGCCTGCGAGGCTACGGTGCCATCCGCAACATGGGGCTGGCCTGTGCCGCTGTGCTGGGGCATGACGCGGTTATCTTTTTGGATGACGATGAGACTGTCATCGACGCCGACTTTATGAAGCGCGCGACCTATGCGTTGGGGCAGCAGACGCGTCAGGGCTTGCCAATCTTGGTCAAGAGCGGCTATTTCTACGATCGCGACGGCTCGCCGTTGGCTCCCACGGACAAGGCGGGCATCTGCCATCGTTGGTGGACCAAGCGCATTGAGTTCAACCGTTGGATGAAAAAGGCGCTCTCGGGCACCCGCATCTCGCGCTCCAACTACGTGTGCGGCGGCCTGATGGCCCTGCACGCCCGCGCCTTTACGCGTGTGGCCTTTGACCCGTTTATCACCCGCGGCGAGGACTTGGATTACCTCTTTAACATGCGCATGTTTGGCTACGACGTGTGGTTCGATAACGAGTGGACCGTGCGCCATCTGCCTCCGGAGTCCGAAAAGCGCTCACCGCGCTTTATGCAGGATGTATACCGTTGGTACTACGAACGGGCCAAGTTGACATTCGCCGCGCATCAAAAGGAGCTCATTCCCGTTACGGCGGCATCGCTCATGCCCTACCCGGGCCCGTGGATTTCGCGCGAGCTCGACGACCGCGTGCGCAAGACCGCTATGGTCCGCAGCGTGTTTACCCGCGAGCATGAGGGCTACCTGCGCATCTGGCGCCATGGTATCGACGAGGCAAAGGCCTATGCGCGCCAAAACGCTGCAAGCTACCTGCGTTTCCAGAGCTTTTGGCCCAAGATCATGGACGGGCTTTGGCGTGACGCACAACTGATCAGTATCCTGGAGGGGGCCGAATGATCGACCGCCGCGCCCAGCGCGATAGTTCAATATCAATCTTTCGCATCATTGCCGTTGCCTGCGCCATTTGCGTGCTGGTGTACTTTATTTTTGCCTTGGCGACTGGAATCGAGCCGATCGCGACCGTGGTCGCCTGCGCACTGCTGTGCATCTTTCTGTGCATCTTTATCTTTTTGACGCTCAATCCCGATTCGGTGCGCTCCCAGTACACCGAGGAGACGCTCTCGGTGGCCTCGGCCATGCTCGAGGACATTAAGGGCGGTCTGACGCTGGAGTCGGCGCGTTTGGTGTGCCAGCGCATTCTGCCCGAGACGCGCGCCATGACGGTGGCCATCACCGACGAGGACAACGTGCTTGCCTGCGCGGGCGAGTTTGAGGAAAAACTACTGCCAGATTCTCCCATCCACACGCTTGCCACACGCTACGTTATCGAACATGGCATCGTGCAGTCGTTCAACCGTATGGTGGATGTCGTGGGCTCGGACGGCTCGCACAACCAAGTCCCCGCCGGCATTATCGCCCCCATCAAGGTGGGCGATCGTACCGTCGGCACGCTCAAGTTCTACTACAAGACCCCGCGCGCCGTCGACCGTACCCAGTACGCGCTTGCCTCGGGCTTTGCCGAGATTTTGTCCACGCAGCTCGCCATCCACGAACTCGAGGTGCAAAAGGAACTCACGGCGCGCGCCGAGGTGCGTGCGCTGCAGGCGCAGATTAACCCGCACTTCCTGTTCAACACGTTGAACACCATTGCATCGTTTACGCGCACCGACCCGCTGCGGGCCCGCGAACTGCTTCGTGAGTTCTCATCGTTCTATCGCGCCACGCTCGACAACTCGGGATCGCTTATTCCGGTCTCGCGCGAGGTCGCACAGACCAAGCGCTACCTTACCTTTGAGAAGGCCCGCTTTGGCGAGGACCGCGTGCTTGCGACGTTCGATGTGTCCGAGGATGTGGAAGATACGCTGGTGCCGGCGTTCGTGATCCAGCCGATTGTCGAGAATGCCGTGCGTCATGGTATGGGCGATGACGGCGCCCTGAGGATCGACGTGACCGTTCACCAAGACGGCGAGGATGCAATCTTGATTGCCGTGGCCGATAATGGCGTGGGCATGGATGAGGGTACCGCCGCCAGACTGTTTGACGAGCGCTCCGCCCGTCCCGACGCCAGCTCTCCCCAGGGTGGCGGCGCCGGTGTGGCCATGCACAATATTTCGGAACGCATCCATCGCTTTTATGGGCCACACTCCTATACACGTGTCGAATCGGCGCCGGGCAAGGGCACCAAAGTGCTTCTTCATCTTGATTTGTCAGAGAGCATCTTTGACATTCAAGAGTAAAATAAAAGGCTACGGGCTCAACGTCATGCGACGGATGCCCGGCGTAGTTAGTTGACGAAAGGTTTTATCCCTATGCTGCGTGCGATGATTGTGGATGATGAGGCGCCGGCTCGCTCGGAGCTTCGCTTCTTGCTCGAGCAAACGGGCAAGATCGGCACGATCACGGAGGCGTCGAGCGTCCGCTCCGCCATTGAGATGCTTATGGAAAGTCGCGTGGATGTCGTGTTTCTCGATATCTCGATGCCCGGTGCCTCGGGCCTGCAACTTGCCGAGGCGCTGCATAAGCTCAAAAATCCGCCGGCGATCGTGTTTGTGACTGCGTATAGCGACCATGCGGTCGAGGCGTTCGACGTGGATGCCGTCGATTATCTGATGAAGCCTGTCGAGGAAGCTCGCTTGGACCGCGCGATCGAGAAGGTCATGCAACGCGCCAAGCCGGTTACGGACAGCAAGGTGACCATCGAGCGTATCCCGGTGGAAAAGGGCGGCCGCAAGGTGCTCATTCCTGTGGACGACATTCGCTTTATCATGGCCAAGGACGATTACTCCTGTATCTATACCGTCGATGATCGCTTTTTGTCGACGACCTCGCTGGCGCAGTTTGAGGCCAAGCTCTGCGACTTTGGCTTCTTCCGTGTTCACCGCCGCTATATCGTCAACTTGGCGTGCGTCACGGACGTTGAGACGGTGCCCTCGGGCGCCATCCAGCTGGGCATTACGGGCGTCGACGAACGCGTGCCGGTTTCGCGCCGCCGCGTCGTGCCGCTCAAGAAGGCTCTGAGTCTCTAGCACACTGGCCCCGCAGCCCTGTAGACCCATCGTCTGCGGGGCCGTGGGGCCTTTTTTGTATGTATCTGCCGAATCGTTTTTTGCGGAAGGGATCCCATGAACAGTGCAAGCGCCAAGCGTATCGACATCATCTCGGACACCCACGGCTATTTATCGCCTGCGCTCTTGGATGAGCTTGAGGGCGCAGACCTGATCATCCACGCCGGCGACCTTACGTCAGAGATGGACTACGAGCACCTATGCACCATCGCCCCCGTGCGGGCCGTATTGGGCAACAACGATTACTACCGCGACTACGGCCCCGATGTAGACCGTCTTGCGCTCTTTACCTACGAAGGCCTCAAATTCGCCGTAGCCCACTACCGCGAAGACCTTCCGGTGGGATCCGTAGACGTAGCCATCAACGGTCACACCCACGTAACCAAAGAAGCCCAAGTGGGCCGCTGCTTAGTCCTCAACCCGGGCAGCGCCAGCTACCCCAGAGGCACTCGAGGCCCCACCATGGCCAGAATGCTCGTCAAAGACGGCAAGATCCTAGGCACTAAATTTATTGACCTAGAGTAACCACAACAAAAGCGGGGGATGCAGATGCGTCTCCCGTTTCCATTTGAGCCAAAGGCAGAGCTTCAACAAAAACAATCAGACCAACCCCGCCGAGGAGCACGCGGGCTAGCCGCGCAGCGGCGCATGCCCGCAAAACTGGTTGAATAATGTGACGGCAGGGAGGGCTTCCGGGGCTGAGGGCGGGGGTTAAGTTTGTCGCGAGTTCCGCACGCAAAGGAAAGCACTTAATGTGCTTTCCGTCTTGCGCAGGACTG
>CABPXT010000021.1:0-18087 GCA_902461405.1 uncultured Collinsella sp. | reverse complement strand
CAAAGAGAGCAGGCCAAGGACGATATACATAAACGTGGTGTAGACGGCGGCGGGGGCACCGGCGAGCGCAGTAGCGAGCGCCTGGAGGATGGTGTCGATGATCATGCCGCCCTCGGCGATGACCAGAATACCGCGAGCGATACCGATAACGATGGCGGCGTACGCAAAGTCGGCGAGACCTTTAACGAACTCCTCAGCAATCGTCTGCTGGTCAAGACCGCCCAGGATACCGGCAAGCAAGCCCATGCCAAGGAACACGGCGGAAATCTCATTCATGTACCAACCCTGGGTCACAAGACCCCAGACGATAATGCCCATACCGCAAGCAAAATCGATAAGCACGAGCTTCTGACGGGTAGTGAACTCTTCCTCGATGGAGGCATCGGTCACGGAAAACTCGATACGCTTGAGCTTATCGTCCTCGTACGTAATGGACGACTCGGGGTTTTTCTTGACGCGCATGGCGTAGCGCATGGCCCATGCGATACCGACGGCAGTGAAGATGACCCAAGAAACGGCGCGCAGCCACAGTTGCGGATTGCCCTCGATGCCAATGATGCCCTGGGCGATCAAAACATTAAACGGATCGATGGTCGAAGCGCAATATCCCAGGTTAGGACCAAGGAAGCAGATGATGAATGCCGTCATCGAGTCATAACCGATACCCATCATGATGGGAATGAAGATGGCATAGAACGGCAGGGCTTCCTCAGACATACCAAACGTGGTGCCGCAAATGGACAGCAACGTCATCGTGATGGGAATGATGAGGATGTCCTTGTTCTTGAGCTTTTTAATCACACGGCTCATGCCGGCATTCAAAGCGTTGGTCTTGGTGATGATTGCGAACGACCCGCCAATCAATAAGACGAACGCAACGACGTCGGCAGCCTCCTGGATGCCCTTAGTGGGCGCTTGCAGGACCGCGAAGATATCCTGCCCCAGATTGATGGTCTCGCCGGTCTCGGAATCGGTGTAGTTCTTATCGACCTGTTCATAGGTTCCAGCAACGGCGACTTCACGCTCGCCCGCCGCTGTCGAAATCGTCTTGCGCTGATACTGACCAGAGGGAACGATCCAAGTCAAGACCGCAAAGACAACGATCAGCAAGAACATGATCGTATAGACATGCGGTAATTTGAACTTAAAACGTCTGTTTGTCTTCTTCGCCTTCGTATCTGACATAGATACCTCCAAAGAACTCGAGACTGCATCGCATCTCGCTTCAACGTTTGCACAAGGCAAACGTTCTATGACGTTCTATAGGTTACCAGCAGCTTTTCTCGCCATCAAGATAATTTCAAACTGATTGCCGCAACGCGGTTGAACGGTTGCGTTTGCGCCGTGAACGGTATGGAAACGCCCGGTGAGATGATCCACCGGGCGCTTTCATACGCAATGTCCTAGATGTCAAAAACGTAGCGAGACCCAACGATCCGCTGACGACCGATGATAAACGGCCGCCGCTGCTCATCGAAAAAGAAGGCTTCCATATAAAACAAGGGTTCGCCAACGGGAACTGCCAACAACCGAGCGACCTCGGGCGACGCACACGCGATCTCAAGCGTGCATGGGTCGGTAAACGCGGGCGTGCGGCCCGTCCGGTTGCGCACGAACTCAAAAATGGATTGGTTAGATAGAGGTGCCGTTGATAGATAGGCGTTGTCCTCGTAAACATATATGTTGTTCTCGAGCATGACAGGGACGCCATCGGCAGTACGCACGCGCTCAACGCAGATCAAGTCAGTTCCAACGGGAACACCAAAGAACTGTGCTTCGGTGGAATCCGCCGGCAGCATCTTTCTCGAAATGACACGCGCCCCCGGTTCCATTCCGTTAACGCGGCATGCGTCCGAAAAACTCTGGACGTCATCCTTCTGGCGAATCTTGCGCTTGAGCTTGGGGGCATTGACAAACGTGCCTTTCCCCTGTCGCTTCGTTAGATAACCCTGTTGGACGAGCTCCTCAATAGCGCGTCGCACGGTAACGCGGCCAACTTTATAGCTCTCAGCCAATTCGAATTCGTTGGGTATCCGCGCACCTGCCTTGTAGGCACCGGAGTTGATTTCGTTTTTGATGATATCGATAACCTGTTGGTACAGCGGTATCGCTGCTTTACCGTCAGTTAGCCCTTCAGTCGGTGGCATATACCCTCTCCAAGCACAATTAAGTCTAAAACGGACTTAGGGGCATTCAACAAGTCCTTAAGCCCGCATTAGCTTAAAGTATGCTAGGTGTCGCACCAAAATGTCGGCTATTTACTCATCAGACCCGAAAAACGCGCAACTACCGCGCTCCTAAGAAAGCTCAAGCAGCTCCGGCAGCTGGTCGATAATCTTGTCCGCGGCATCCTGGCTAAAGCCAAAGCGCTCCTCGCGCTTGGCAACGACCGTCAGGCCGGCTCGCTTGCCGGCAGTGATGCCAGGCACCGAATCCTCGACGCAGCAGCAGCGATTCGCGGGCAGCCCCAGGAGGTCCAGCGCATGCAGGTAGATGTCGGGCTCGGGCTTGCTCTCCTTAAACTGCTCGCCGCTCACCACATACTCAAAGGCATCCGACAGCCCGCACGCATTAAGCACTTCCTCGATGCTATTCATGGGAGACGAGCTGGCAAGCGCCACACGAACGCCGCGGCGCGGCAGCCCTCGAATCGTCTCCACTGCGCCTGGGTTAATCAAAGCCTGATAGTCGCGCGGACGCTTATGCGCCCACTCGTCCCAACGGGCCAACGCTTCCTCGCCAGTAAAATGCCCCTTACCGGCGCGCTCAAACCAATCGACCAGCATATGCAGGAAGAACTGATGCGAGGTACCGACCTGTCCATTCAACTCCTCTTGAGTCAGATTAAGCCCAAGCTCCTTGGCAAACGCGGCAGTCTCGCCCAGGTAGTAATACTCGGTATCGACAATGACGCCGTCCATGTCAAAGATAACGGCATCGAACGGAAATGCGGACACGGCACCCTCCCTAACAAAAAGGGCGCCCGCAAGCGGACGCCCGAACCATGCTTTATCGGCGATTCTAACCCAGCAGCTTATCCAGCGCCACCGCAATGCCGTCTTCGTTGTTATTGGCGGTCACCATCTGGGCCACAGCCTTGACCTCGTCGACGGCGTTACCCATGGCAACACCGGTACCCGCCCACTCAATCATGGACTTGTCGTTCTGGCCGTCGCCAAACGATACAACCTCACTGGCATCGATGCCGAGCTTGGGCAGGGCACCCTCGAGCGCACGGGCTTTGTCGATACCGGGCGCCGTGTACTCAAAGTACCAGTCGGCCGTAAACATGCCCGAAAGCGTCTGGGTAAAGGGCGCATACATCTCCTCGTAATGCGCCTGCAGGTAGGTCGGATCACCCGCCGTCAGCAGCTTGTCCACGGGATAAGTGTCCACGACCTCATGCAAGCTCTCGACCTCGCGAATCTTAAGATCGCACGCATCGCGCTCATACTTGACGATATTCTTCTGCGAACCGTCCGGCAGTGTGATCATGCAATGGTACGAGTCCTCGACGTGCAAATCGCGACCGAGCGAAATCATAGGGATCACGTCATAGTTTTGCAGATGATCAATCAGACGGTGCAGTTCGTCAGCCGGCATGGCCTGGTCAAAAAGGACCTCATCGGTCTGAGCGTCGACCACGTGCGCGCCATTAAAGGCAACTAGCAGACCGTCATGGTTTTGAAGGTCGAGCTCCTGCGCCAAGGCGTGCAACCCCCATGCGGGACGGCCCGAAGCCAAGATGAGCTTAATGCCCGACTCCTGCGCCGCGAGCAGCTTCTCGCGCGTACGCGGGCTGATGACCTTTTGGTCGTTGGTGAGCGTACCGTCGATATCCATTGCGATGGCTTTGATTGCCATATATGCCTCCCTGTCATTGAACAACCTTGCCTGAGTCATCATACAGAACACCCACGGCGGCGCTGTTTACAACGGGAAAATGTCATATTGTCCCAAACATGAACGGCGCGCCTTCGACGATTGCGATGCCCGTCGAGGCGCCTCCCGATACATTCCATCCTATCCAAATAGCAAGGGGCCCGTATCCCAACGGATACGGGCCCTTGTCGGCTATGCGTTAGTTTTCGCAGCGAATCCTACTTGCGGTGAGCGCGGTAGAACTCGATGAGCGCCTGGGTCGAAGCGTCCTGCTCGGCCTTGGCGGCATCGTCGTGGAAGGCCGGGGTAATCTGCTTGGCAAGCTGCTTGCCCAGCTCGACGCCCCACTGGTCGTAAGAGTCGATGCCCCAGACCGTGCCCTCGACAAACGTGATGTGCTCGTACAGGGCGATGAGCTCGCCAAGCGCGAACGGGGTCAGCGTGTCACCGAAGATCGAGGTCGTCGGGCGGTTGCCCTCAAAGCAACGAGCCGGGACGATCTGTTCGGGCGTGCCCTCGGCACGAACCTCGTCGGCTGTCTTGCCAAAGGCGAGTGCCTTGGTCTGGGCCAGGAAGTTGCCCAGGAACAGCTCGTGCACGTCCTGGCCGCTGTCGGTCGCAGGGTTGGCGGTATTGGCGAAGGCGATGAAATCGGCCGGAACCACCACGGTGCCCTGGTGCAGCAGCTGGTAGAAGGCGTGCTGGCCGTTGGTGCCGGGCTCGCCCCAGAAGATCTCACCGGTGTCGGAGGTCACGGCGCTGCCGTCCCAGCGGACATGCTTGCCGTTGGACTCCATGGTGAGCTGCTGCAGGTAGGCCGGGAAACGATGCAGGTACTGGCAGTACGGCAGCACGGCGTGGCTCTTGGAACCGAAGAAGTTGACGTACCAGACGTTGAGCAGACCCATCAGCGCGACGGCGTTGTTCTCGAGCGGCGTGTTGCAGAAGTACTCGTCGATGGCGTGGAAGCCCTCGAGGAACTGCTGGAAGCGCTCGGGGCCGAGCACGACGATCAGCGACAGGCCCACGGCGGAGTCGACAGAGTAGCGGCCACCGACCCAGTTCCAGAAACCAAAAGCGTTAGCGGGGTCGATGCCGAAGGCCTCGACCTTCTCGAGTGCGGTGGAAACGGCGACAAAGTGCTTGGCCACGGCCTCGGCGTTCTGCTCATCGGAGCCATCGATGGCGCCCTGAGCCTTGAGCTGCTCGAGCATCCAGGTCTTGACCTCGCGGGCGTTGGTGAGGGTCTCGAGCGTGGTGAAGGTCTTGGAGACGATGATCACGAGCGTGGTCTCGGGATCCAGACCCTTGAGCTTCTCGGCCTGGTCGTTGGGATCGATGTTGGAGATATAGCGGCAATCGATACCGGCGTCGGCATAGGGACGCAGGGCCTCGTAAGCCATGACCGGGCCCAGATCGGAGCCGCCGATGCCGATGGACACCAGGTGCTCGATCTTTTTGCCGGTAACACCCTTCCACTCACCGGAGCGCACGCGCTCGGCGAAGGCATACATGCGGTCGAGAACCTCGTGCACGTCGGCGACGACGTCCTGGCCGTCGACGATGAGCTGGCCCTTCTCGCTTGCCGGGCGGCGCAGCGCGGTGTGCAGGACGGCGCGGTCCTCGGTGGTGTTGATGTGCTCGCCGGAGAACATGGCGTCGCGGCGCTCCTCGAGCTTCACCTCGCGGGCAAGATCGCACAGCAGCTTGACGGTCTCATCAGTCACCAGGTTCTTGGACAGGTCGAAGTGCAGGTCACCGGCGTCAAAGCTCAGCTTGTTCACGCGCTCGGCATCGGCGGCGAACCAGGCCTTGAGGTCGATACCCTCGGCCTCGAGCTTCTCCTGATGGGCCTCGAGCGCCTTCCAAGCGGCAGTCGACGTAGCATCGATAGGTGCGGCAACAGTTGCCATAGAGTCCTCCTCAGCATACGGGCGCACGCCTCCATGCGCCCGGACATTCAGATGCCACTATTCTAGCGCAGGTCAAGACTATAATCAGCGAGCGTTGCCAATCGGCCCCCAAACGGCAACCGACCAAAAAGGGACAGGTTTAATTTGGCAGGTCAAACGCTTTACCAATCAAAAATAACCTATCCCTTTATGCCAAATATTAGGCCGCAGCGCAGACGCTACCGAGCAACTCACGCAGAGGAGACCCGATGCCCTCCAGCAGTTCGGGCGCGATGATGGCAAAAACGGGAACCTCGCCGGCCCCCACGACGGCAGGCACCTTGCCCTCCGAGACGATACATCCATAAGGGACAAAACCGTCTTCGCCGACATCGAGCGCCGCCATGCGACGGGCGAGCTCGCGCGCAAAGCCGGCAGTATCGGCATCGCCAATCGCCAAGACAAAGTCCACGCCTTCGTCGGTCGCCAGGGCCACGGCTTCGTCGATCAGCTCGTCTCCTCCGTCGCCTTCAACCGAGCCGCAGCGGAAAAGCACGCGCTCGAGCAGAGCTCGATCAACCGAGCCCAGCGCCGCCGAAACGAGCTCATCACGCGTGTGCTTGTCGCCTCCCAGCACGACCAGTGCCTTGGTGCCGCCATAGTGGGCAACCAATCGCCCGCACCAGCGAGCCACATCCCCATCCGCAACCAAGCGCGTCGGCATACCAAACCCATAGTTGACCATTATCCCCACAACCCTTCCGTGCTTTATGGTGGTATCAATCGTTAGCCTCATGCTACGAAGCGAGCTTTTCCGAGCTGTTACGCACTCTTTAGGGCTGCGTTAAAAACCCGATGCAGCCGCACGACCATACCTGCCAAAAAGGGGCAGGTTTTGACGGTGTCCGGTCGAGCAGGTATTATCGAACAGGTATTCGATAAGAACATGTGTTTGATGGGAGGCTCGGATGGAGCACGAGCAGCACACCTACATCTGCATCGACCTCAAGACGTTTTATGCCAGCGTCGAGTGCGTCGATCGTGGGCTCGATCCGCTCACCACCAACCTGGTCGTTGCCGACGAATCGCGCGGACGCACGACCATCTGTCTCGCTATCACGCAGACCATGAAGGACCTCGGGATACACAACCGCTGCCGTCTGTTCGAGATTCCCGACGGCATCGACTGCATCAAGGCCGTACCGCGCATGCAGCACTACATGGAGGTGTCGGCGAAAATCTACGGCATCTATCTGGAATACGTGAGTCCGCAAGACATTCACGTCTACTCCATCGACGAATGCTTTATCGACGTGACGCCCTATCTGGACCTCTATCACACCGATGCGGAAGGGTTCGCCTGCACGCTGCGCGACGAGGTCTTGGCGCGCACCGGCATCACGGCGACGGTCGGCATCGGCCCCAACCTATTCCAGGCCAAGGTAGCGCTCGACATTACCGCCAAGCACGTACCCAGCCGCATCGGCATACTCGACGACGGGACCTTTCGCAAGGAGATCTGGCCCCATCGCCCCATCACCGACATCTGGGGCATCGGCCCCGGCGTGGCGGCCCGTCTCGAAAAGTACGGCGTCTACGATCTGATGGGCGTCGCCGCGCTCGACGAAAACCTGCTTTACGATGAGCTCGGCGTCAATGCCGAATATCTCATCGACCACGCCTTCGGGCGCGAGCCGACAACCATCGCCGATATCCAAGCCTATCGCCCGCAAGCGACCTCGACCACCACAGGACAGGTGCTCTCGAAGGGCTATGCCTACGAGCAGGCCTACACCGTCTTGCGCGAGATGGTCGACAACGCCGTGTTGGATCTAGTCGATAAGCACGTGGTCTGCGACAGCATCTCGCTCTTTGTGGGCTACGCGAGCGAGCGCGCCGACATACGCCGGCTCAACGCCAGCGGCACGGCGCAGTATATAGACGGCTGCGGACACCTGCGCTCGAGCACCTCGGGCATCGAGCCCGCAGCGACCGATGGCCCCGAGCTCGCGCCCCGTGCTCCCAAGCCCGTCCAGCGCGATGACGAAAGGCGTCGCCTGGTGCGCGAAGCGCAGGCAATCGATGGCATCTTTGTGGGAGAGCATGGCGGCAAACCGCGTGGTGGCTATGCCGCACTCTTTGCGCACTCCAACGCCTCGCGCAAGCTGCCCGAGCGCACTAATTCGTTTAAGAAAATCATGGGCTATTTCGATGAGCTCTGGGCGCAGACCGTCGATCCCAAACGACCGGTCAAGCGCATCAACCTTGGCTTTGGCAACCTCATGCCCGAGGAATTTACCACCATCGATCTGTTCAGCGATATCGAGGCCGATGAGCGCGAGCGCGACCTGGCGCGCGCCGTCCTGGCCGTGAAAGGCAAGTACGGCAAGAACGCGCTCGTCAAGGGATTAAGCTTTACCGCCGGCGCCACCGCGCGCGAACGCAACGACCAAGTTGGAGGACACCGTGCCTAAACCCAAACAACAGCCCGTGCGCCCGCCGACCGCCTTCGAGCGCCTGGCGGACCCCGAGGGCAGGCGCCGCGCCGCCGACCCCAAGCTCACTGCCAACGGTGCCGTGCGCGCCAACCGCGCCGCGCAGTTTATGCCCTTTGCCGCCCTCACGGGATACTACGAACTCGTGCGCAAGCAGGAAATCACCGTCGAGTCAAAACGTGAGCTCACGGAAGAAAAAGCCCTCGTACTTTCTAAAAAGCTCGAGGGTCTCAAACGTGGCGACTTGGTTCGTGTCAACTATTACGATACATACGGCTATCGCAGCCGCACCGGCATCCTCGACGAGGCGCTCCCCGCCTTCAAGCTCCTCAAGCTCCGAGACATCGCCATCAACTTCGACGACATCCAAGACATCGAACTGCGCGGACGAGCCTAGCCAAGGAAGCGCATCCAGGGCGGCGCTTACAGCGTCATGACGTAGTAGCCCGCGTCTTTCACGGCCGTCTCGAGGACACCACGATCAACCGGCTGCTTAGAGCGCACGCGTGCCGTGTGGTCCGCATACGTCACCGTTGCCCACACGCCATCCAGCGCATTGAGGGCATTGGCTACGTTCTGAGCGCAGCCGTCACAGCTCATGCCGCCGATGAGCAGCTCATCGCTATAGGGATAGTGTGACGCATCGGTATCCACCACAACAACCTTTTTGGCCTTCTTGCCGCTCGTACCATCGCTGCAGCAACTCTTCCCGTGTGTCGAAGCGGCAATGCGACGCAGTCCAAAAAACATGCCGACGGCAATGACGACCAGCACGATGAGATTCGCAGGGTTGAGCAAGTCACTCATGCGCTCCCCTTTCAAGTAGCACTATCTAGATACCCCCATGGGGTGTCCCCATCTTAACCCAAAATCATGTCTGTTCGGTCAATTAGTTTCCCTCTTCAAACTTTTTTGTTGACCATGGCTTACTTTCGTGTATAAGTTTTCCTAGGCTAACAGTTTAGATCCGTAAGGAGCGCCGTGACTCGAACCATAGATATCCCAACGTTTCAGGCAGCGGTCGTGCGCAACTGCTCTCCCACGCTCGCGGGCATCAAGCCGGCATCGCTCTTTACCTATCCAGGCACCTACGCCCACGGGAACGGCTCGACCACAACCGAAACCATCGCAGAACGTCGAGCACGCCTGCTCAACGTTATCGCCCAGTGCAATCGCGAGCTTGACCCGCTCGGCATCCACCTGAGTGTTTTGGTCTGGCGGCCCTGCGGAGCACTCGTGTACGTGTACCGAGCCAAAAGCCTCGCCACCTATTTCGCAGACCCTCGCGCCCAAACAGCGCTCGCCTCGGAAGGCTACGACACGAGAGACCTTTCGACATGCCTTGTGCATTTGGCATCACGCATCACGCTCGCGAGCAATAACGTCGCGGAATGCGCTTGTAGCCAGACTCGATGCGCACTACCCCAGCAAGCTAGCTGCAGCAACGACTGCACCTGCGAGTTTCCGCACGAAATAGGCTACTTCCTTGGATATCCCTACGACGACGTGCACGAGTTTATCGTCCAGCGCGGCGAGAACTACAAGGTCTTTGGGGCCTGGAAGGTCTACACGAATGTCGAGCAAGCGCTTGCGATGTTTGACGCCTACCGCGCTTGCACTCAATACCTCACCTTTGTCTATCAGCAGGGCTGCAGCTTGGCGCAACTTGCCCAGGCAACCCGATAGAACATAGAAGCCGCGGCAACCTGCCGCACAACTGAAAGGACTCAACATGAGCAAGATCGCCGTCGTCTACTGGAGCGGCACGGGCAACACCGAGGCCATGGCAAACCTCGTCTCCGAAGGCGCCACGTCCGCGGGTGCCGAGGCTGAGGTCATCTCCTGCGCCGACTTCTCTGCCGACAAGGTCACCAACTATGACGCCTTCGCCTTCGGCTGCCCCGCCATGGGGTCCGAGGAGCTCGAGTACGACGAGTTCCAGCCGATGTGGGATGAGGTCAAGGAAGTCCTCGGCGACAAGAAGGTCGTCCTCTTTGGCTCCTATTCGTGGGCCGAGGGCGAGTGGATGGATAACTGGAAGGCCGACGCCGACGAGGCCGGCGTCAACGTCGTGGACTCCACCATCTGCTACGACGCGCCCGACGACGAGGGCGAGACCGCTTGCAAGGCCCTCGGAGCCGAGCTCGCGTAACGAGCCCAGGGTCTCCAAGAGAGCCTGCGTCAAAGCGCATCCCCATCCCTACAAAAGAGCGGGGCTGGATTCAAGTCCAGCCCCGCTCTTTTGTAACGGCAGTTACATCAACCGGCTATGAGATATTGCCCAAGAACGCCTTGGTGCGCTCGCTCTTGGGGTGGTCGAAGACCTCGCTCGGCGTACCCTCTTCCACAATGACGCCGCCGTCCATAAAGACGACGCGGTCGGCGACATCGCGGGCAAAGCCCATCTCGTGGGTCACCACGATCATGGTCATACCGTCACGTGCCAGGTCGCGCATGACGCCCAGGACGTCGCGGACAAGCTCGGGGTCAAGCGCCGACGTGGCCTCGTCAAAGAGCATCACGTGTGGATTCATCGACAGGGCGCGGGCGATGGCAACGCGCTGCTGCTGACCGCCCGAGAGCTGGCTCGGCATAAAGTCGATACGCTCGGCAAGACCGACCTTGGTCAGCTCCTCGACGGCAATCTTCTCGGCCTCTTCCTTGCTGCGCTTGAGCACCTTCTGCTGCGCGAGCATGACGTTCTTTTTGACTGAGAGGTGCGGGAACAAATTGAACTGCTGGAACACCATACCCAGATGCGTGCGCACCTTGTTAAGATCGACGCCCTTGGCGCACACGTCCACACCCTCAACGACAATCGAGCCACTCGTGGGATGCTCAAGACGGTTGATGCAGCGAAGCATCGTCGACTTGCCCGAGCCCGAGGGGCCCAAGACCACAACGACCTCACCCTTGTGCACATCCAGATCGATATCGCGCAGGACCACGTTGTCGCCAAAGGCCTTCTGGAGATTCTTGATGCTGACGACGACCTCGTTCGAGTTATTGGTTTCGCTCATAATAGAACCTCCTTACAGACCAGCGATATGGTCGGCGGGCGTCGCGACAACCTGTCCGGCGCTCTTGGTGGGACGCTTCTTCTTGGTTTCGGCAGTACCCAGAAGCCTCGCCTCAAGACCGCTCACCAAGCGAGCAAGCGGCAGGGTGATGACCAGGTAGAACAGGGCGGCAACCACATACGGCGTGATGGAGCCCGTCGTTGCCACGATGGTGCGGGCGTTCATGACGATCTCGACCACGCCCACGGCCGCGAGCAGCGACGTATCCTTGTAAAGCAGGATGAACTCGCTGGTCAATGTAGGCAGGACATTGCGGAACGTCTGCGGAATCATAACGTAGAGCAGTGTCTGGAAGGCGTTCATGCCCAGCGAGCGAGCCGCCTCGTTTTGGCCCTTGGGGATCGATTGAATACCGGCACGGAAGATCTCGCACAGATACGCAGACGAGTTCATGGCCATGACGATAACACCCAGGACATAGTCGTCCACCTTGACGCCGGCAAGCGGCAGGCCAAAGAACGCGATATAGATCTGCAGGAACGCCGGCGTACCGCGGATGATATTCACATAGATGCCGGCAAGACAACGAAGGATACGCGACTTGGAAATGCGCATGAGCGACAGCGCAAAGCCAAAGGGAATTGCCAGCGGAAACGCCACGAGCACGATCGAGAGCGACATGAGGAAGCCCTTAAAGACGATCGGCAGGCTTTGGACCAAAATGACTGGGTTCAAGAACAGGCGCAGGAACATATTGGAGTTCCAAGCCTCGACCCACGGCTGCTCCTTAAGATCGGTCAGGAAGTTATCGAAGGCCGTCACGCCCTTGATCTCGACGGAAGGAATCTTGGAAATCTTCTTGGTCGAACCGTCGGCGAGCGTATAGGTGCCGCTAAAGGCCTCATCGCCGCCCTCGACGGGAAACGTCACGCCGTAAACCTCGACACGGAAAAAGCCGCCGGCAGGCGCCGTCTCGCCAAAGTCGATCTTGAGCGTCTGGCCGTCAGCCTTGCACGTGGGCTTCATAGGCGTACGATCCATGAGGTCCTCGCCCGAGAGCATCGTCAATCGCGTGTCATCGGTACCAAACGTCGTGCCGTCGACAAACGTCAGCGAAAGACCGCTCAGCTCCTCGTCGGCATCGGCCTGAACTTCCCAGGTAATGCGTGTCTCGGTGCCGCCGACCACAGCGCTGCCCGAACCGGTGTTGGGTCGAGCGGTAATCTTTGCGGTCTCAAGCGCCTGGGCAGTCGAAGGCGCGGCTGTCCCCGCGCACAACAAAGCGAGCGCCACAGCTAGGGCGCAGGCTAGTTTTTGGAGCATCGAGGGCAGCGGGAAACGCCGACCCATGGCCCCTTCGTTCAATCGAGACAAGGTGGCTCCTATCGTAGAAGTTACCGGCAAAACGAGACGGAAACACTCTCCGTCGAGAGAAGCGCAAAGGCCCTCTCCGCAAAACGGAAAGGGCCTACGCGCAATCAAGCATCTATTTACTTGATGTTGTACTTAGCCATGAGGGCGTCAACGGTACCGTCGTCGGCCAGGTCCTTGATGGCCTGGTTGATGTCGTCCTTGAGCTTGGTGTTGCCCTGGTTGATGGCGATGGCGTACTCCTCGCCGGTGCTGATCTGCTTGATAGTCTGGCAGGTGTTGAACTGCTCGGCGGTCAGCTGGCTGGCAACGGAGCGGTTGGTGACTACGGCATCGCCCTTATCGGACTGCAGGGCGCTGAAGCACTCGGTGGCGTCCTTGTAGGGGACGATCTTGGCCTTGGGGAAGTTCTCCTGGGCAAAGGCCTCGGCGGTCGATCCAGACTGGACGATGATGGTAGCGTCGGCGTTGTTGAGCTTCTCGCTGTAGTTGTCGGCCGTGATGTCGGTGTTATCGACCTTGGTCACGATAGCCTGATCGTCCATGTAGTAGGAATCGGAGAAAGCGACTTCCTTCTCACGCTCGGGCGTGTCGGTGATAGCCGCGATGGAAACGTCATACTTGGCGCCCGAAGCAACGCCGGGGACGAGCGTGTCGAAGTCGTTGTTGACGTACTCGACATCCAGACCCAGCTTGTCACCGATAGCCTTGATGAGCTCAAGGTCAAAGCCCTGGTAGTCGCCGTTGTCGTCCTTGTACTCAAACGGAGCGTACTCGGCAGAGGTGCCGACGGTCAGCGTACCGTCCTTGACGAGCGCGTACTCCTTGGAGCCATCGACCTTCTCGACCTTCGCGTCGTCAGAGCTGTTGGAACCGGCATCGGAACCAGAGGTGACGTTGGACGAGCCGCAGCCCGTCAGTGCGAGGGCGAGTGCCATGGCGCCCGTGGCGGCAAATGCGCCAAGCTTCTTGAGCTTCATAATCAGTCTCCTTCCAATGACCCCACGTGATTCAGGGGCCTGCAAAAACTGAGGGTTATTATGCACCCGCTTGGAAGAATCCGCAATTAGAAAACTGATTGAAACAAACCCATAACGTGGATGGAGCACTCCACTTTATGACAGTCATTACTGCTGCAACGACCTTAACAGTTTGATTTCAGCCGCATAACCTGCAAGTTCGTTCGGTGTCTCCAAAATGAATGGCAATGCGCGCAAGCGGCTATTCGATACAATATTCTGTATAACCTGCATACCGCCGCCAAACTCCTCGCTGCCAAGATATCCCTTGCCGATGCACTCGTGACGATCTTTATGGGCGCCACAGGGGTTCTTCGAATCGTTGATGTGCACGGCACGCAAACGGTCGATACCCACCACGCGGTCGAACTCGTCGAGTACGCCGTCCAGATCATGGATGATGTCGTAGCCGGCATCGCTCACATGGCAGGTGTCCAAACAAACGCCCAGCTTATCGGACAGCTCTGGACACTTGGCGGCAACGCCCTCGATAATGCACGCCAGCTCTTCAAAGCTACGGCCCACCTCGGTGCCCTTACCCGCCATGGTCTCGAGCAATACCGTCGTCTGCTGTCCCTCAAACATCACCTGGCACAGCGTGTCGACAATCATCTGAATGCCGGCGTCTGCCCCCTGTCCCACATGCGCACCGGGATGGAAGTTGTAGTAGTTGCCGGGCAGTGCTTCCAGACGCTGCAAATCTTCCGCCATAGCCTCCAAGGCAAACTCGCGCGCTCGCTCCTTAGCGGAGCAGGGGTTATAGGTATACGGGGCATGCGCCACCAGCGGTCCAAAGTCGTTTTGCGCCATAAGCTCGCGCAGAGCCGCCACGTCATCCATGTCAAGGTCTTTTGCCTTGCCACCGCGCGGGTTGCGCGTAAAGAACGCAAAGGTATTGGCACCAATGGACAACGCCGTCTCCCCCATTGCCCGATAGCCCTTCGTCGTCGAAAGATGACACCCGATCGTTAGCATCTCCAGCTCCCCCTCATCAGTTGCGGTGAAATACGGTCTATTGGTGCCTTATTTTGGCGCAAACAGACCGTATTCCACCGCAAGATATAAAAGGGGCATCAGGGGCACGGTCCGCCGAGCCCCCTTGAGCAGCAGCACCGCAGCCTAGAGCGTCAAGCGAATCGCATCGATGATCTGCGCGCAGCGCTGTGTGGCGGCAAGGGGCATGACGGGACTCTCGAGTTTCCCCGCCCGGATGAGCTGAGTCGCATGCGAAGCTTCGCCGTAAAAATCATCGACCTCAAATGGGGCGTCGATTTCGAGCACTCGACCGTCGGAGTACTTCACATGGGCGAGCTCGGGGCGATGGAGGCGCTCGATTTCCAACGAACCCCGTTCGCAGGCAATCGTTAAGCGGCTTTCATATGCTGCTTTGCCGTCGCACACCATATGAATGGGTATACCGCCGACACTCATATGAATCTCATCGGCCCAATCCACGCGGCCGCCCGATACGTCACGCCAGCGAACTTCACGAGACGAAACATCGCACGCACCCGCAAGCAAATCCTCAAACCACCCGACCGCATAGCAGCCCATGTCATATAGACAGCCGCCCTGCAACGGATCGAGCAGATAACTCGAAGGGGACTCACCATAATCGAGTTTTTGCACGCTTTCGATCGAGACGATACAGCCGAGCTCGCCCGACGCAAGCAAGTCCTCCACGCGAGTGCGCATCGGGCAAAACCGATTCTTCATCGCCTCCATAAACAGCACGCCGCACTCGCGAGAGGCGGAGGCAATCGAGAGAGCCTCTTCCTCACTCAAAACGGCCGGCTTTTCGCACAGCACGGCCTTTCCGGCGCGCAGCGCGCGACAGGCCCAACGCGTATGCATACCATGCGGAAGAGCCAAGTAGATTGCGTCGACATCGGGGTCGGCAATCAGCGCATCATAAGCCGCATCGCCGCCATCGTCAGCCGTGACATAACTGTGCGCAGCATCGATCGAAAACGCCCTGCAAAACTCCTCAACATGCGAAGGAGTGCGACCGGCGGCAGCCACAAGCCGTGCCCTGTCGACCTTCTTGAGCGACGATGCAAATCGATGCGAAATGTGCCCAGCGCCCAAAACGCCCCAACGAACCTCACGCAAATCATCACATGAATCCCGATGGCCCACGACAGCTCCCTTCAGTTGCGACGAAATAGTTCCTGCTATCGCCCTATTCTGCCGCAAACAGGAACTATTCCATCACAAGATATAAAAGGGTCATGAGGAGCGAGTTTTGCTGAAGACTTTAAGCGCGGCCGTTACGGGGCCAGGCTGGAAACGTCGGCGCGCGTCGTCGAGACGCTCGGGGATATCGATGTGTTGCGGGCAGTGACGCGCACATTTGCCGCACTTGACGCAATTGCTCACGAGCTTGGGCTCGCTCGTGCGCACCGCGCTCGCCGTAAAGTATTGCGACAGCCCCGTAAACCAGCTGTGCGCATAGCTCGCGTTGTAAGCGGCAAAGCAGCCGGGAATGTTAATACCCTTGGGACATGGCATGCAGTAGCCGCATCCCGTGCAGGGCACGCGATTCGATTTTTCAAACTCCGCCAGCACGCGTGCGATGGTATCGAGCTGCTCTGTCGTCATCGAATTCGGCAGTGCGCGATCCGCCAATGCCGCGTTCTCGTCCACCTGTGCGGTATCGGTCATGCCCGAAAGCAGCATCGTGACCTGAGGATGGTTCCACACCCACGAAAGTCCCCAGGCGGCAGGAGTGCGCAAATGCGGGTCACGGGCGCCATCGAGCACGGCGCGGGCCCGCGGAGGCAGCTTGCCCGCCAGGCGTCCACCCAAAAGCGGCTCCATCACAAACACCGCGAGCCCGCGCTCCGCAGCCGCCATGAGTCCCGCCGTTCCCGCTTGGTAGCGCTCTCCAGCGTAGTTGTACTGGATCTGGCAAAAATCCCAGTCATACGCGTCAAGCATCGTGAGGAAGTCCGCGGCGCTGCCGTGGTACGAAAAACCTATCTGGCGAATACGCCCCGCGGCCTTTTGGTGCGCAATCCAGTCCTCGATGCCCAACGCCACCACGCGCTCCCACTGGGCGGGCGAGGTGATGTTGTGCATAAGGTAGTAGTCAATATGGTCGGTCCGCAAACGGTGCAGCTGCTCGTCAAAAAAGCGGTCGAAATCCTCCGCACATTTGCACGAAGCGTGCGGCAACTTGGTCGCCAGCAACACCCGGTCGCGCAGCCCCAAGCGCTCAAGTGAGGCGCCCACGCACACCTCGTTACCGGGATAGAGATACGCGGTATCCAGATAATTAATCCCCTGCTCCACCGCACGGGAAATGATGGCATCGGTTGTCTTCGCATCGGGGTGTCCCGGCGCACTGGGAAATCTCATACAGCCCAGACCCAGAGCGGATATTCGGTTACCACTTTTGGGGTCAACGCGGTATTGCACGGCCCCTCCTTTCGCCATCAGCACCCCGGCAAGACGAAACACAATGGTCACGCGGCCGAAACATCGTAGAATCGCAATCGAGAACGTATCGTAACGCAGCAGAAATCGAGCTGTCACGGCACCGCTTTAACATCAGCAAAAAGCCCGATGAAAGGAGCCGCCCATGCCCGCGCTCGACCTTTGGAACCTCGCCTCCCAGCTCAAAAGCAACGATTATCGCTGGGTCGACCTCACCCACACGCTCTCATGCGACACCCCGCACTGGTTTGGCTTTAAGCCATTTGAGTCCACCAAGCTCTTCGACTACCTGCCCGGCACGCCCGAGGACATGCTCGCGCCCATGCGTTGCTTCCAGTATTCGGTCGCCTCGCAGTACGGCACCCACGTCGACGCGCCGCGCCACTTCCATGTCGAGGGTCGTTCCCTTGGAGAGATTGAACCCATCGAGTTTATGCATCCGCTCTGCGTGATCGACAAGCATGAGGAGTGCGCCGCGAATCCCGACTTTATCCTGACCATCGAGGACCTCAAAGCTTGGGAGGATGAGCACGGTCGCATTCCCGAGGACGCTTTCGTCGCCTTCCGCTCCGACTGGTCCAAGCTCGCCGACCTCGAGAACAAGGACGAGGACGGCCAGCCCCACTACCCCGGCTGGGACCTCGGCGCCATCAAGTGGCTCGTTGAAGAGCGCGACATCGGCGCCATCGGCCACGAGCCGGCTGACACCGACCCGGCGAGCGTGACCACGCGTGAGGACGCCTACCCCTATCCCGGCGAGCAATACATCCTCTCGGTCGACCGCTATCAGATCGAGGTCATGGACCATCTGGACGAGCTTCCCGCCACAGGCGCCGTCATCTTCTGCACCTTCCCTAAGGTCCGTGATGGTGTCGGATACCCCGCGCGCGTCTTTGCAGTCTGCCCCGCAGCGTAACGTCCAGGCAAACGTTTCTTTTTTATAACAGCCGCCCCTCGCCCGGACGTGAGA
>CABPXT010000020.1:0-18527 GCA_902461405.1 uncultured Collinsella sp. | reverse complement strand
CCTCGCTTTCCCTCCCGTGCGCCCGGTTCCCTTGCCGGGCGCACCTCCGTTGCGATTTCGAAAGGTTGGGTTCACGAGCCATGCCAAGTGCTCAGGAGCTACAACAGCAATTTGGTGGGTATCGGGGCGCCATGCCCCGTCCATCAGATTTCGATCTCTTTTGGAAGGACCGCATGGCCGAGGCCGACGCCGTCGGGCTTGACTATGCGATCGAGACGGCATCGGTCACCGATGCCGTGACCTGCCAGCTTTTCGACCTCTGGTATACCGGCATGTGTGGCGCTCGCCTGCATGCCAAGTACCTTAAACCCGTCTCGGACGAGCCCGTGCCATTGGTACTTCAGTTCCATGGGTATCCGGGTGCAAGCCGCAGCTGGTTTGAGCAGGCGTCGTTTGCGGGCATGGGCATGGCACTCATCGCCCTCGACTGCCCCGGCCAAGGAGGTCCCTCCGAGGACATTGGTGGATTTGAGGGCACAACGGTCGCGGGCCATATCGTCGCCGGTATCGACGGCGATCCGGCCAACCTCTACTATGTCCGCTTGCACCAAGATATTCGCATCCTGTGCCGCATCGTTCGCGAGCTCGAGGGCATCGATCTTGCCCGTGTGTTTGTGAACGGCGCGTCGCAGGGCGGCGGTTTGGGCATTGCGACCTGTGCACTTAACAGCGAGCTTATCAATCGCGCCGCCATCCTCTATCCCTTCCTGTCGGATTTCCGCCTGGTCTGGGATTTGGATGCCGACGACATTGCCTACGAAGGCCTGCGCTATTGGTCTCGCTGGTTTGACGAGGACTCGACTCGTATCGACGAAGCCTATGCCAAGCTGGCGTACTTCGATTCCAAGAACTTTGCCCCTATGGTCAAATGCCCCGTGCTGTTTGGCACCGGCACAGCCGATACCGTCTGTCCGCCAGCGACGCAGTTTGCGGTCTATAACAACCTGACCTGTGAAAAGCGTCATGAGTTCTTTGAAGGCTTTGGCCACGAGGAGATTCAGGATTTTGACGATCTGATCATTCCGTTTTTCTGCAAGGGAGGGGAGGCTCATGTCTAAGTGCGAGAGCAATGTCAATGAGCTGATTGTCTCCGACCTTGTGGGGATTCCCGGAACGGTCTCGTCAAGGCTCGCTGATTTCCGGGATTGGCGCGGTGATGCTTCTGCGGATGTTTCCGAATTAGAGATAGCCGCTTCGGACCTTGAGGTTTGCGGGCCGAGTATTACGGCGATCGATTTCGCCAATCCGTATGCCCGCTACTCCGAGGTTTCCTTTGAGCTTGGTGGCGATGTGGTCCACGCACGTTTGATCGAGCCTGCCGGTCGCGCCCGAGCATCCGAGCTTGTACCGCTCTGTCTGATGTTTCACGACATCGACCGACCCGTGCGTGGATGGCATCACATGACGAGGTTTGCGGCCATGGGATATGCCGTGCTTGCGCTGGACGATGAAGCGATTGGATTCAGCGAGCTGCAGCAGGGGATTGCCTCTCCTGCTTTTGTCAAGCGCGTCCGTTGGGGTTGCGCGATGGCGAAGGTGGCGCGCAATCTTGATGGCGTGGACCCCGACCGCATCTTTGCATGGGGCGAGGGCCTTGGCGGCGGAGTCGCGCTGGCGGTTTCTGCTCTGGACGAGCGGGGCCTCGCCTGCACGGCGGTTGCCAATCCAATTCCCGGTGGCCTCGAGGCGCTGTCGTCTCGGGTGCGCGGATCGGTGCTCATGGGCACATCGCTTATGGATACCGTGAGCGATCCCAAGGGCCAGTTTGCCGTATTCAACGGTCTTGAGTGTGACCGGAGGCATATCATCTATGCCAAATACGCTCATGAGCGCATCAATGCGTTCGAAAACGAAGTCGTCGACTTCTTTAACCAAACGTTCTACTCGTGTTCTTTGGCCTAGACGGCCTGGACACTGCCAACAAGAGCGGGTGGCATAGGGCCGCCCGCCAGACAACTAAGGAGATTCTTGTGGCAACTCAGAAATTCACCGGCGTTATCCCTCCCGTCGTTGTTCCCGATACCGAAGATCACCAGCTTGATGTTGCCTCCTTTGAGCGCAGCATCAACCGCATGATCGATGCCGGCGTCGATGGCCTGTTCTTCCTGGGATCCTCGGGCGAGGTCGTCTTCTCCACCGACGAGCGCCGTCGCCAGATTATCGCCGAGGCCGTTCGTATCGTCGACCACCGTGTGCCTGTTCTGGTCGGCATCATCGATACCGAGACCGAGCGCATGATTGAGCACGGCAAGGTCGCTCAGGAGCTGGGCGCCGATGCGCTTGTCGCCACCTGCCCGTTCTATGCCCTGCAGGGCATGACTGAGGTCGAGGAGCATTTCCGCATCCTGCACGAGGAGCTCGACCTGCCCATCTTCGCCTACGACATCCCCGTGTGCGTTCACACCAAGCTCCCCTGGAAGCTCCTTGCCAAGCTCGGCGCCGAGGGCGTCCTTGCTGGCGTCAAGGATTCCTCGGGTGATGACATCTCGTTCCGCTACCTCGTTCAGGAGAACGAGAAGAACGGCCATCCGATGAGCATCCTCACCGGTCACGAGGTTGTTGTCGACGGCGCTTACCTCGGTGGCGCCGACGGTTCCGTCCCGGGTCTCGCCAACGTTGAGCCCGAGGGCTACGTTCGTCAGTGGAAGGCCGCTCAGGCTGGTGACTGGGCTACCGTCAAGGCCGAGCAGGATCGCCTCAATGAGATTTCGCACATCTGGGATGTCACCTCGGGTGTCCAGGGCTATGCCGGTGGCGTCGGCGCCTTCAAGACCGCTATGAACCTCATGGGTATCTTCGACAGCCCGACCATGCCGCGCCCGGTGAAGGCCATGACCGGCGAGAACGTCGAGGCTATTAGGAAGGTCCTCCAGGACAACGGCCTCCTGTAAAGCTTCCCAGGCACCCGACCTCGCCGTTCAACCGTGTGGCCATGACTATTAGGTCAATGGCCACACGGTTTCTCGGCGATCTTGGGCACCTGGAAAACCTTTACTGCGCTGTGACGGCTAGCCTGACGGCGCATTTCCTGTAGTTGTTTTTTATCTCCGAAGGAGAGCGACATGGAGAACAAGTACGTCTGTTCTGTCGATATCGGCGGAACTAAGATCGCGACTGCCATCATGGAGTACCCGGCTGACGGTAGTGTGCCCCATCCCGTTTTTGAGGCCGAGGTTCCCACCGAGGCCCAAGAGGGCGGCGAGGCCGTCTTCCAGCGTATCGAGGCGTCTATTAAGGCCGCCATTGAGGCGAACCCCGATGTCGAGGTCCTTGGTGTCGGTATTGGCGCCGCCGGTGTCGTCGACCCCAAGACGGGCGCCATTGCGTATGCCAATGAGATCATGCCCGGCTGGTCCGGCGTTCAGTTGGGGCCGCGTCTGCGCGAGGATCTCGGTCTTCCCGTTGCTGTTGTAGGCGACGTGCAGGCTCATGCTCTGGGCGAGGCCCACTGGGGCGTCGGCAAGGGCAAGTTCTCCGTCTTGTGTCTTGGCATCGGTACGGGCATCGGCGGCGCATATGTCGAGAACGGCCGCGTGATGCAGGGCTTCCATGGTGCTGCTGGCCATATGGGCCACATCGAGTGCTCGGCTGCCGCCGGCATTCCCTGCGCCTGCGGGCGTTCCGGCCATCTGGAGTCGGTTGCTTCGGGCACTTCCATTGGTCGTATGTACGATGAGCGTTTTGGCCGCGTCGACCCCAGCCGTCCTTCGGTCGGTCGCGATGTGAACGACCTGTGCCGTGCAGGCGACGCAAAGGCGACCGAGGTCATCCATGACGCCGGCTTTGCGCTGGGTGCCAGCTTGGGCTCGCTCGCTAACATCCTGGACCCTGAGGTCATCGTGCTTTCGGGCGGCGTGATTCACCAAGGTCCCGATTGGCGTTCGCAGACGTGGAAGGATTCGGTGCACGAGGGCTATGCCAGCCAGGCGCTCGATCCGCTTCAGGACACGCCGATCCTCATCGGTTCTCTGGAGGGCGATGCTCCGCTCATCGGTGCCGCCGAACACCTTCTTGCGTCGTTGAAGTAAACATAACTACCAAGTGCGCCTTCTGAGGTGCCGCAGATTGACGTGAAAGAGGAGCGAAGCGTACTTCGGTACGCGAGCGACGGTTTGAACGTCAAGGTGCGGTGTCTCAGAAGGCTGTTTTGAGAAAGGTTGAGTCGCACATGACCGTTGATCCTTTGATTCAATCCCTGAAGGGCAAGCTCGTCGTGAGCGTTCAGGCGTATATGGGCGAGCCACTTCGTACACCCGAGACCATGGCTCAAATGTCTCGCGCTTGCGAGCTTGGCGGCGCCGCCGCCATTCGCTGTCAGGGCCTTGCCGACATTGCCGCCATTAAGGGTCGCTGCGAGGTTCCTGTTATCGGCCTGTGGAAGGATGGACACGAGGGCGTTTACATCACGCCGACGCTGCGTCACGCTCGCGCCTGCGTTGCCGCGGGTGCCGATATCGTGGCGATCGATGCCACCGATCGTCCGCGTCCCGATGGCAAGACCGTCGAGGACACCTTCCGTCCGCTGCACGAGGAGGGTGTGCTCCTGATGGCGGATTGTGCCACCATCGAGGACATTCGCCGTGCGGTTGATATGGGCTTCGACCTTGTATCCACCACGCTTTCTCATGGTGTCGCCGCCATCGACTGCACCATGGCCGATGGCCCCGATCTTCCGCTTCTGCGTCAGGCGACCGAGGAATTCCCCGGTCTTCCCATCATCTGCGAGGGCCGTGTGCACACGCCCGAGGAGGCTCGCGCCGCGATCGATGCTGGCGCTTGGGCCGTTGTCGTCGGCACTGCCATCACGCATCCCACGAGTATTACGAGTTGGTTCAAGGCTGCGCTTGAGGCGTAAGACGGGCCTCGTATCCGCTCGGGGCGGTATACTCAATATAGGCAATTGACCGCGCGGGATCCGGGTTGCTGGGTCCCGCGCTTGTTTTCGGGAGGCAGCACATGCAAAAGGGAGATGCCATGGATGCGGCGGAGCGCTCGGAGCGCATCCCCGATATCGTCATCATCACCGGAATGTCCGGATCGGGCCGCACGCAGGCCATGCACGTGTTCGAGGACATGGGCTATTTTTGCATCGATAACCTGCCTCCGCGTCTGATCGCCCAGCTTGCCGAGCTCGTCGGCATTAATACGGGCGTGGGCAGGCATCTCGCCGTCACCTGCGATTTGCGTAGCCAGGGCTTGTTCGATGAGCTGCTCGATGCGGTCGCCGCGCTCGAAGAGCGCGAGATGAGCTGCGACATCGTGTTCCTGGAGGCTTCTGACGAGGTGCTGATTCGTCGCTACAGCGAAAATCGCCGCCGTCATCCCATTGCCAAGCCGGGGGAGACTACGGCCGATGCCATTCAGCGCGAGCGCCTTCAGCTGCAGGGCGTGCGCGATCGAGCCGATATGATTATCGACACGAGTCGTCTGCGCACCTCTGCGCTGCGCAACAAGCTACGTATGGCATTTTCCGAGCTGTCCGACCAACAGCTCATGGACGTCCATGTGTTCTCGTTTGGCTTTAAGCACGGCATGCCCGTCGAGGCGGACATTATGATCGACGTCCGCTTCCTGCCCAATCCGTTTTACGATCCCGAGATGCGCACGATGACCGGTCTCGATAAAAAGGTCTCCGATTTTGTTCTGGACCACCCCAAGACGCAGGAGTTTTGGAAGGCTTGGACACAGCTGCTCGATACGGTGATGCCGGGCTATATCGCGGAGGGTAAGCCGCAGCTTTCTATCGCCATCGGCTGCACGGGCGGACAGCACCGTAGCGTCGCCATTGCCGAGGCCACGGCCCGTTACCTGGAAGGCGCCCAGTATCACGTGAGCATCTCCCACCGCGACCTGTCGCGCGCCAACACGAAGGCATAGGCCTGCATGTCGTTTACCGCTGAGGTGCGCGACGAGCTTGCGCGCTGCGAACCCGAATGTGAATACTGCGATTTGTCGACGCTTGCCGCCCTGACGCGTGTGAGCGGTACGCTTTCGTTGGCCGGCTCCGGGCGGTATCGTTTGACGGTCGCGACCGAGACGGGAGCCGTCGCGCGCACGATGATCACGCTGACGCATCGCATCCTTAAGCTCAAAACGGAATTCACCGTTCGTAAATCGGTCTTGCATAAGGTCCGTAACTATCTCATTACCCTGCCCGATCAACCCGACTTGGACAAGGCTCTGGTGCTGCTGGGCATTCTAGACCGCAGAGGAGGGCTCGTCGCTGGTGTTCCCCGACACATCGTTGCCCGTCCCTGCTGCAGGCTTGCCTACATCCGCGGCGCGCTCATCGCGGGCGGCTTCGTGGCCGATCCACGCGGCGATTTCCATTTGGAGATCGCGGTGCAGGGCGAGCAGTATGCCCGGGGACTTTGCGACCTGTTGGGGCAGATTGGGGTCCATGCTCGTGTTAATGCGCGGCGGGGGTCATATGCCGTGTACATTAAGAGCGCCGAGGAAATCGAGCATCTATTAAAGCTGATTGGTGCCAAGCGCAGCGTTGCCGAGATTGAGGAGGCGCGCGCGGTCAAGTTGGTTAAGAACGATGTGAACCGTCGCGTGAACGCCGAGCTCGCCAACCAGACCAGAAGCGCCGGTGCTGCCCAACATCAGCTTGCGCTTATCGATGAGCTCGAGCAGCGCGGCCTTCGCGATGCGCTTCCGGATGCCTTGGCGGTCTTTTGCGACCTGCGCGAGCGCTATCCCGATCTGTCGCTGCGTGATTTAGGGGAGATGGCTGACCCTCCCTTGTCGAAGTCGGCCCTCTACCATCGAGTTTTGAGGCTTGAAAAGCTCATTGAAGCAAACCGGTAGTTTAAAGTATCGACTTATATACGGATTTAGCTGCTATTTTATTCTTTAAAACGTTTTAACGTAAATTTGATTTTCAATTTCGACTATTCTCGTGAAATTCAAGTCAAAAAAAAGGTATATTAGGCGAGTGGTTAGTTTGTGGGCCTCAACGGCGGGCGCTGTAGCTTGCGGGGGCCTTACGAAAGGAGACACAATGGCAGTAAAGGTTGCTATTAACGGCTTCGGTCGCATCGGTCGTCTGGCTTTCCGTCAGATGTTCGGTCATGAGGGCTCCGAGATCGTCGCTATCAACGACCTCACCTCTCCCGATATGCTCGCTTACCTGCTGAAGTACGACTCCACGCAGGGCAACTACGCTCGCGATCACGAGGTCGTTGCTGGCGAGGATTCCATCACCGTTGACGGCAAGGAGATCAAGATCTACAAGGAGGCCGACGCCAACAACCTGCCTTGGGGCGACCTCGACGTCGACGTCGTTCTCGAGTGCACCGGCTTCTACACCAGCAAGGCTAAGGCTCAGGCCCACATCAACGCTGGCGCCAAGAAGGTCGTCATCTCCGCTCCGGCCGGCAGCGATCTGCCCACCATCGTGTACAACGTCAACCACGAGACGCTGACCGCTGAGGACAACATCATCTCCGCTGCTTCCTGCACCACCAACTGCCTCGCCCCGATGGCCAAGGGTCTGAACGACTTCGCTCCCATCGTGTCCGGCATCATGACCACCATTCACGCCTGGACCGGCGACCAGATGCCGCTCGACGGCCCGCAGCGCAAGGGCAACAAGCGTCGTAGCCGCGCCTGCGCCGTCAACATCGTCCCCAACACCACCGGTGCTGCCAAGGCTATCGGCCTGGTTCTCCCCGAGCTCAACGGTAAGCTCATCGGTGCCGCCCAGCGCGTCCCGACGCCGACCGGCTCCATCACCAACCTCTACGCTGTCGTTGACAAGAAGGTCACCGTCGACGAGGTCAACGCCGCTATGAAGGCCTACGCTTCCACCATCTCCGAGACCTTCGGTTACAACGAGGACGATATCGTCTCCACCGACATCATCGGCGAGACCCACGGCTCCATCTTCGACGCCACTCAGACCATGTGCTCTGACCTCGGCAACGGCCAGACCCTCGTTCAGGTCACCTCTTGGTACGACAACGAGAACTCCTACACCTCTCAGATGGTCCGCACCATCAAGTACTTCGAGAAGTTCGTTGCTTAATTTAGCTTTTAGCGAATAGCTCGTTGAGCGTCTAAAGAAGGGCGCGGCCTCATAGGGCTTACACCCTAGGGTCGCGCCCTTTTTATAGGAAATCGTCTGCCGTAATGGGAGGCAGACACGTACGAAAGGTAGAAGCAAACATGGCCTTTACCAAGAAGACCGTCCGCGACATCGATGTCGACGGCAAGCGCGTTCTCGTCCGCGTTGACTTCAACGTGCCTATCAAGGATGGCGTCGTTGGCGACACCACCCGCATCAAGGCTGCCCTGCCCACCATCAACTACCTCGTTGAGCACAACGCTCGCGTCATCCTCATGAGCCACCTCGGCCGTCCCGATGGCACCGGCTTCCAGCCCGAGCTCTCCCTTGAGCCTGTCGCCAAGAAGCTCGCTGAGCTCTCTGGTCTCGATGTTGCCTTTGTCGCCGACACCTACGGCGAGAAGGCTGCTGAGGCTGTTGCCGCCGTCGAGCCGGGCAAGGTCCTCGTTCTCGAGAACGTCCGTTTTGACAAGCGTGAGAAGAAGAACGATCCCGAGATCGCCAAGAAGCTCGCTTCCTATGGTGACGTCTTCGTTCTCGATGCTTTCGGTACCGCTCACCGCGCCCAGGGTTCCGTCGTGGGTCCCGCCGCTTACCTGCCTGCCGTCGCCGGCTTCCTGCTCGAGAAGGAGGTCGACACGCTGACCGGCATCTTCGCCGAGCCCGAGCGCCCCTTCGTCGCTATCGTCGGCGGTTCCAAGGTTTCCTCCAAGATCGGCGTTCTCGATCACCTCATCGACTCCGCTGACACCCTGATCATCGGTGGCGGCATGGCCTACACCTTCTTCCTGGCTCAGGGCCTGACCGTCGGTCAGTCCCTCAAGGAAGAGGACTGGGTCGAGCGCGCCGGCGAGATGCTCAAGAAGGCCGAGGAGAAGGGCGTCAAGATCCTGCTCCCCATCGACAACCGCGTTGCCGATCACTTTGGCGAGGACGCTGTCCCCGAGGTCGTCGCTTCTGACGCTATCCCCGATGACCGTGAGGGCATGGACATCGGCCCCAAGACCGAGGAGCTCTACGCCGAGGCCGTCAAGGGCGCCAAGACCGTGTTCTGGAACGGCCCCATGGGCGTCTTCGAGTTCGACAACTTCGCTCACGGCACCCAGGCTATCGCCGAGGCCGTCGCCGAGGCCGACTGCACCTCGATCATCGGCGGTGGTGACTCTGTCGCGGCTGTCAACAAGTTCAACCTGGCCGACAAGATGAGCTGGATCTCCACCGGTGGTGGCGCTTCCATGGAGCTCGTCGAGGGTAAGGCCCTGCCCGGAGTGGAGGCGCTTCTCGATGCCTAATCGCACCCTTCTTATCGCTGGTAACTGGAAGATGAACAACGACGTTGCCGAGGCTGCCAAGCTCGCCGACGAGCTGGCTCAGGCTCTGCCCGAGGTTCCGGCTGGCGTCGAGGTGCTCGTCTGCCCTCCGACCATTGACATCACCACGGTTCATGACCGCATTCAGGCTGCCCCCATCGCCCTCGGTGCACAGAACGTGTACTGGGAGGCCAAGGGTGCCTTCACCGGTGAGTCCTCTTGCGACATGCTCAAGTCCGCTGGCTGCACCTACTGCATCATCGGTCACTCCGAGCGTCGTGACTACTTCCACGAGACCGACGAGGACCAGAACAAGAAGGCCAAGGCCCTCGTTGCCGCCGGTCTTGTTCCCGTCTTCTGCTGCGGCGAGTCCCTCGAGGTCCGCGAGGCTGGCACCTATGTCGAGCACGTCGTGAACCAGGTCAGGGCTGGCCTTGCTGGTCTTGAGATCACCTGCCCCAAGCAGGTCGTCGTCGCCTACGAGCCCATCTGGGCTATCGGCACCGGCAAGACCGCTACCGCCGAGGACGCCCAGGAGGTCTGCGGCGCTATCCGTGAGACCCTCAAGGAGATGTTTGGCGAGGAGCTCGCTAACGGCATCCGCGTTCTCTACGGCGGTTCCGCTAAGCCCGGCAACATTGCCGAGCTCGTCGCCAAGCCCGACGTTGACGGCGCCCTCGTGGGCGGCGCTTCGCTCAAGGCTGCCGACTTCGCCTCTATGGTCGTCAAGGCAGGCGAGTAGGACATATGGCACAGCGTCATCTTCCTGCACTCCTGATCATCATGGATGGCTGCGGCCTTGCTCCGGCTGATGGCGAGAACGCCGTCGCCGCTGCCAAGACGCCCTTCCTTGATAGCCTGTACGAGAAGTATCCTCACACCACGCTCGGTGCTTCGGGCGAGGACGTGGGCCTTCCCGACGGCCAGATGGGCAACTCCGAGGTGGGTCACCTCAACATCGGTGCCGGCCGCATCGTGTTCCAGGAGCTTTCGCGCATCAACAACGCCATCAAGGACGGCTCCATCGCCAAGAACGAGGTCTTCGTCAAGGCTATGGACGATGTCAAGGCCGAAGGCAAGACCCTGCACCTCATGGGCCTTATGAGCCCTGGCGGTGTTCATTCTCACATGAACCACGTCGAGGCTCTGGTCAAGATGGCTGCCCAGCATGGCGTCAAGACCGTTCGCGTCCACGCCTTCATGGATGGCCGCGACGTCGACCCGCAGTCCGGTGCCGGCTACATGAGCGAGTTCTGCGCTTTCCTGGCTAAGATCTCCGAGGAGACCGGTTGCGACGCTCGCGTTGCCACCGTTTCGGGCCGCTATTGGGCCATGGACCGCGACAACCGCTGGGAGCGCATCCAGCGTGCCTACGACGTCATGGTCAACGCGTCCGATGCCGATACCGACCCCGTTGCCGGTATCAAGGCCTACTACGAGAAGGATCCGCGCGGCGACGAGTTCGTCGAGCCCTTCGCTGCCCACAACGAGGGCATTCACGAGGGCGACGCGGCCATCTTCTTCAACTTCCGTCCCGACCGCGCTCGTCAGATGACCCGCGTGTTCACGGACAAGGAGTTCGACGGCTTTGAGCGCGAGCAGATTAAGCTTTCGCACTTTGTGACGATGACCGAGTACGATCCGACGTTTGACGTCGAGGTCGCCTTCCCCAAGACGTTCCCCGAGAACGTTCTGGCCGACGTTATCGCCGCCAATGGCCTGAAGCAGCTGCACACCGCCGAGACCGAGAAGTACGCCCATGTGACGTTCTTCCTCAACGGCGGCATCGAGGAGCCCAAGGAGGGCGAGGAGCGCGTGCTCGTCGCCTCTCCCAAGGTCGCTACCTACGATCTGCAGCCCGAGATGAGCGCTCCCGAGGTTACCGAGAAGCTTGTCGCCGCTATCAACGAGGATCGCGCTGATTTCTACATCGTGAACTTCGCAAATTGCGACATGGTTGGTCACACCGGTGTCTTCGACGCTGCCGTTAAGGCCGTCGAGGCTGTTGACGATGCCCTGTCCAAGGTTGTCCCGGCGATTCTCGCTAAGGGCGGCTTTGCGCTGATTACCGCCGACCACGGCAACGCCGACCACATGTTTGACGTTGCTTCCGACGGTTCCAAGCATCCGTTCACGGCTCACACCACCAACCGCGTGCCGTTCATCATCGTTGATGGGAAGGCCAAGCTCACGGGTATCGAGGACGGCCGTCTTTCCGATATCGCTCCGACCATGCTCACCATGGCTGGTATTGAGCCTTCCGCCGAGATGACGGGTCGCGTGCTCGCCACCGAGGCCTAATAGAAAACAAATACCGTTTTCTAGTAAGGGGGTTGTCCACAACCGGACAACCCCTTTTTGGTATTTCTGCCATTTCTACCCCGTCCCCAAATGGCAGGTGGGGGAGTGCTGGGGGTTGTGGTACAGTACTGGAGTTTGAATTGTTCTATTAAGGAGCTTATCTATGGGTCCGTTCCAGATTCTTCTGTTTGTCGTTTGGGCTGTCTCTGCCGTTGCGCTGACGATTCTCGTCCTGATGCATTCCGGCAAGGGTACCGGCGTTTCGGATATGATCGCTAGCTCGCTGTATAACTCCAGCTCTGCCACAGGCGTTATGGAGCAGAACCTTGACCGCCTGACCGTCATCATGGCCGTCGTTTTTGCCGTGTGCGTCGTTCTGTGCATGTTCTTCTTCCCGCAGGGCATCGTCGGCTACTAAGCATCGGCGTATATACGTTTGTAAAGGGTCCCGCATGTTCGGGGCCCTTTTTGTTTACAGACTTGTAACAGAGTCAAAATATCCCCACATACTTCGCCCAACTAAAGAAATTCTCGACCGTTAACCGGAATTAGCCCCAAATCGTGCATAAAATGCGCTACTGTATTGCAAAACGTTGGTCTGTTGTGCATAACCAGCCATAGCAGCGGGCGGCGTTTTGATGGTTCGGATCGGATTGTCTCGACATATGTCCGACTGAACATTTCTTTGTCCTATCTCATAAGGAGGATGGCATGGCTGATTCTATGTTCCACCAGCCCGTTATGGGTCGTCGCGCCTTTGTCGGCGGTACCCTTGCTGCGAGCTCCATGGCTTTTCTTGCCGCATGCGGCAAGAAGGGCGGCGACGCTTCCGGTTCTGAGTCCGGTTCGACGCTGAACTTCTACATCAACAACCCGGTCTGCATCGACCCCTACAACGTCCAGGAGGATCAGGGCACTCAGGTCGAGTACCAGCTGTTCGATGCTCTGACCTCTTACGACGCCGAGAAGGGCAAGATCGTCCCGCTGGCTTGCGAGTCCTTCGAGGCCAACGACGACGCCACCGAGTTCACCTTCAAGATCAAGAAGGCCAAGTTCCACAACGGTGACGACGTTACCTCCAAGTCCTTCAAGCTCGCTTGGGAGCGTCTGGTCAACACCAAGTCGGCCATCGCTACCGAGTACGGTCCTTCCGAGGTCTCCTATCACCTTTCCATGGTCGAGGGCTATGACGACCTGCTTGCCGGTAACGCTACCGAGCTCAGCGGTGTTACTTGCCCCGACGATGAGACCCTCGTCGTCAAGCTGTCTTCCGCTTACGCCGACTTCCCCTTCGTCGCCTCTCACCCGGCTCTGTCCCCGGTTCCCGAGTGCGCCGAGTCCGATGTTAAGAGCTTCTACCTTGCCCCGATCGGTAACGGCCCGTTCATGATGGACGGCAAGTGGGAGGATGGTCAGGAGATCAACCTCAAGAAGTTCGACGATTACTATGGCGACAAGGCCAAGATCGATGGTATCCACTTCCAGGTCATCAAGGATATGGAGACCGCCTACAAGGAGTTCCAGGCCGGTAACCTCGATATCTGCGACGTTCCCGTTGCTCAGATCGACGCTGCCAAGAAGGATCGCGGCGTGTCCAAGGACGGCTACACCATGGGCGACGGCGAGCGCATGCTGCTCGGCGCCGAGCCTTCCACCTACTACCTGACCTGCAACACCACGGCCGAGCCGTTCAACAACGCCGACCTGCGCAGGGGTATCTCCCTGGCCATTAACCGTGAGGCCATCTGCAAGACCATCTTCAAGGGTACCCGTACCCCCGCCGACGGCATTGTTCCTCCGGGCATCGATGGCTACAAGGAGGGCGCATGGGAGTTCTGCGCCTACGATGTCGACAAGGCTAACGAGTACCTCGACAAGGTCGCTCCTGCCGGCGCTAACGGTGACCGTGGCATTAACGTGACGCTGTCCTACAACCAGGACGGTGGCCACAAGGAGGTCATGGAGTCCATCATCGGCGACCTCGCCAAGGTCGGCGTTACCGCTGTCTCCGATACCCCTGAGTGGTCTGCGCTGCTCGAGCAGTACCAGAACTTCAACTATCAGTTCGGTCGTCTGGGCTGGATTGCCGACTACCCGATCATGGACAACTTCCTGTATCCGCTGTTCCACTCCGACTCCCTCGGTGGCGACAACCGCTCCGGTTACAACAACCCCGAGTTCGACGCCAAGGTCGACGAGGCCCGTACCACGGTTGACGACGAAGAGCGCGTCGCTAAGATGCAGGAGGCCGACGCAATGGTCGCTGCCGACTGCCCGGTCATCCCGGTGATGTTCTACACGCACACCATCGCCGGCTCCGATCGCATCAAGCACCTCTATGTCGATCCGCAGAAGCACGCCGAGCTGGGTACCGCTGAGCTCGCCTAAGAGTTTGCAGCTTCCGTGAGGGTCAAGTATTTACGTAGACCTCATGGGAAACATACAGTTCCCCCTAACCTGGGGTAAACTGGCTGATGGTAATTTTGGGATGCCGGTCTGGCGATCGGCATCCCATTTAGGTTAATCCCTAGATAGGGGAGTGGTATGGGTAAGTACATCGTTAAACGTGTGCTTCAGTTCATCCCGGTGTTTTTGGGCGTTACGCTGATTCTGTTCGCCCTCCAGAATATCGTGCCGGGAGATCCGATCAAGCTGATCGGTGGAGACAAGGCTCTGTCCCCCGAGGTAGAGCTTCAGCTTCGCGTGCGCTATCACCTGGTCCAGACGGACGAGGGCGGCAACGCGATCCTTGACGAGAACGGCGATCCCGTTCAGACGTCGCTTGTAGACCGTTATCTGTATTACATGAACGGTCTGCTTCATGGCGATCTGGGTAATTCGTACCAGCGCAAGCTGCCGGTTACGGAAATCTTTGCCCAGAAGTATCCGTATACGGTCAAACTTGCCGCGTGCGCCATCGTGCTCGAGGCAATCATGGGTATCGGTGCGGGTATCATTTCGGCGGTAAAGCGTTATTCCTTCTGGGATATTTTGGTTACGCTCACCACGTCGATCCTCGTTGCCGTCCCGGCCTTCTGGCTCGGTATGTTGCTGCAGCTGTTCTTTGGCGTCATCCTCAAGGATGCCACCGGCGGCGCATTCTCCATGCCGATTTCGGGTGCCGGCGGTTCCAGCTCTCAGTATCAGGATTGGATGCACTATGTGCTTCCGACCATTACGCTGGCTTCGGTTTCGACCGCCTATGCTGCCCGCATTATGCGCTCGCAGCTGCTTGACGTCATGAACCAGGATTACATCCGTACGGCCAAGGCCAAGGGTCTCTCCAATCGCGCGATCATCATCAAGCATGCGCTTAAGAATGCACTCATCCCCGTCGTTACCTATATTGGTGTCGACTTTGGCGGCATGCTTTCGGGCGCCATCCTGACCGAAACGGTCTTTAACTGGCCCGGTATCGGCTATGAGGTCTATCGCGCTATTAGCATGCGTGACTGGCCCATCGTTATGGGCGGCGTTACGCTCATCGTTGTCGTCGTCATGGTGATCAACCTGCTCGTCGACATTAGCTATGCATTCCTCGACCCGCGCATCCGCCTTGGCGGTCCGTCGGATAAGGCCTAAGGGAGGTACGTCTCATGCAGGAAACTGATTCTCAGTCTCAGGAGCAGGCTACCGCCACCAAGGCCGCATCTGCTCCCGCCAAGTCCCGCACGCTGTGGGGCGACGCTTTTAAGCGTCTTCGCAAGAACAAGCTCGCCGTTATCGGTGTCTGCTGGATCATCGTCGTCGTTTTGGTTGCCCTGACCGCAGATCTGTGGGCTAAGCCCTGGCTCGGTTCGCCGACGGCTTCCGACTCGACCACCATGGCCGAGACGTCGCTGCTGGCTCCGTGTGCCGAGCACCCGTTTGGCACCGACGCCCTTGGCCGCGATATTCTCGTCCGCGTTATCTACGGTGCACGTGTTTCGCTTTCCGTCGGTATTATGGCCACCGCCATCTCCACGGTGATCGGTCTGGTCATGGGCGCCCTTGCCGGTTTCTATGGCGGCATCTGGGATACGATCATCATGCGCTGCGCGGACATCTTCCTGGCGTTCCCGTACGTGCTGTTCGTCGTCGCCATGATCGCCGTTATCGGCCGTGGTCTTCAGAACGTCTTTATCGCCATCGGTATTCTCGGCTGGCCTTCGATTGCGCGCGTCTTCCGATCCGCGATCCTGACAGTCAAGGAAAACGACTATGTTGACGCTGCGCGCGCGATGGGTGCATCCGATGCTCGTATCGTCGTGCGTCACATCTTCCCGAACTCCGTTGCCTCCATCGTGGTCTACGCGACTATGAACATTGGTGGCGCCATTCTGACCGAGTCCGCTCTGTCCTTCCTCGGCATGGGCGTTATTCCGCCTACGCCTTCGTGGGGCTCCATGATTCAGGACGGTCAGCAGTATCTGCTGACTGCTCCCTGGATGATGATCATGCCCGGTCTGGCAATTCTCTCGACGGTGCTCGCCTTCACCCTGCTTGGTGACGGTCTGCGCGACGCCCTCGACGTCAAGATGAAGGACGCATAAGGATGAAGAAGAACAAGAACTATGTGGACCTGAAGGACCAGCCGGTTCCCGAGGGCCAGCATCTGCTCGAGGTCGATGACCTTAAGATGTATTTCCATACCGAGGACGGTGTCGTTCGCGCTGTCGACGGTGTGTCCTACACGCTCGATCGCGGCGAGACCCTGGGTGTCGTCGGTGAGTCCGGCTCCGGTAAGTCCGTGACCGCCATGACCATCATGGGCCTCATCTCGATGCCTCCGGGAAAGATTGAGGGCGGCGACGTTCGCTATCGCGGTCGTTCTATCCTCGAGATGACCGAGGAAGAGATGCAGCACATCCGCGGTAACGACATCGCGATGATCTTCCAGGATCCTATGACCTCCTTGAACCCGGTCTATAAGATCGGCAAGCAGGTGGGTGAGGGCCTTCGTCTGCACCGTGGTTACTCCAAGCAGGAGGCGCTCAAGCGCGCCACCGAGCTTTTGGACCTCGTTGGCATTCCCGAGCCCGAGAAGCGCGTCAATGAGTATCCGCACCAGTTCTCGGGCGGTATGCGTCAGCGTGTCATGATTGCTATGGCCCTTGCCTGCGATCCCGATATTCTGATTGCCGACGAGCCCACGACTGCCCTGGACGTTACCATTCAGGCTCAGATTATTGAGCTTATGCAGGAAATGCAGGAGAAGAACGGCAACGCCATCATCATGATTACCCATGACCTGGGCGTCGTCGCCGATATGGCCGATAAGATCATGGTTATGTACGCCGGCCGTCCTGTCGAGTTCGGTACTGCTGAGGAAATCTTCTACGAGAGCCGCCACCCCTACACCTGGGGCCTTATCCGCTCCATCCCGGAACAGGCCATCGATGAGAAGAAGCCTCTTACGCCGATTCACGGCAACCCGCCTTCGCTCATGAACTTGCCTGAGGGCTGCGTGTTCTCTCCTCGTTGCCCCTATGCGACGGACAAGTGCCGCAAGCAGCGCCCCGAGCGCGTTGTCACCGAGTCCGGTCACTATTCTGCGTGCCATTATTCCGGTGACCCCGAGTTCCTCAAGAACGCCCCTGAGACGTCCCGCACGCGCAAAGATTCCAAGAAGGGAGGCGAGGCGTAAATGGCAGACAATAACGAGCGCACTCCGCTGCTGAAGGTCGAGCACCTTTCTAAGGAGTTCCCCGCAGAGTCCGGCATGTTCGCCAAGCGCTTCTCTAAGCGTGTCGTCTCTGCTGTGAATGACATTTCGTTCGAGATTTATCCGGGCGAGACCTTTGGCCTGGTCGGCGAGTCTGGTTGCGGTAAGTCCACCACGGGCCGCACCATCATGCGTCTGACCAAGCCGACGGCAGGTAAGGTGTTCTTCCAAGGCAAAGATGTTGCCGAGATGAGCAAGCATGAGATCAAGGACATGCGTCGTGAGATGCAGTTTATCTTCCAGGATCCTTATGCTTCGCTCAACCCTCGTATGACGATTGGTGAGATCGTCTCCGAGCCCATGACCATTCATGGTGTGGGCACCAAGGAGGAGCGCATTGAGCGTGTCCGTGAGCTGCTGGACGTCGTCGGCCTCAACCCCGAGCACATCAACCGCTATCCGCACGAGTTCTCGGGCGGTCAGCGTCAGCGTGTCGGCATCGCCCGTGCGTTCGCTCTGAAGCCCAAGCTGATCATCTGCGACGAGCCCGTTTCCGCTCTGGATGTTTCCATTCAGGCCCAGGTTCTGAACCTGCTCAAGGAACTTCAGGACAAGTTCGGTACGGCCTATCTCTTCATTGCCCACGACCTGTCCGTCGTGCAGCACATCTCCGATCGCGTTGCCGTTATGTATCTGGGTAAGATGGTCGAGGTTTCGGACTGGAAGACACTCTATAGCGAGCCGCACCACCCGTACACGCAGTCACTGCTGTCTGCCGTGCCGGTGCCCGATCCGGATATTCAGAAGACCCGCAAGCGCATCATCCTCGCTGGCGATCCGCCGTCGCCGCTAGATCCGCCGACCGGCTGCCGTTTCCACACGCGCTGCCCGATCGCGCAGGGCATCTGCTCCGAGAAGCTTCCTGAGTTTAAGGAAGTTGCCCCGGGTCACCCCTGCCCCTTCGCGGAGCCGTTCCCGATCAAGGAATCGCACATCGACCTGTAGCCGGTTGTTATCGTCCGGGCCCGTGCTGAACTTAGTTTTCAGAACGTCCTCGACCATGGAAACCCCCTTATCCTGCTCCTTCGGAGCTGCGGATAAGGGGGTTTCCTGGTCTGCGGAATGTTCTGAAAACTAAGTCCAGCACGGGCCCTGTGTTACCACTGTAGAGGGGTGAGATTCCTTGATCGCTCACTTAATC
>CABPXT010000019.1:0-19843 GCA_902461405.1 uncultured Collinsella sp. | reverse complement strand
GACGGTTGACGCTGCGCCACCGAATGCCGAGCGAGTCGAGGTCGCCATCGGCTGATTGGCAGACGTACGCCATAATGACCGCGACCGCCGTGAGCGTGTCCGCCGGATCGCGCTTGGTGGTGATCTCGACCTGGCCGCGGCTCATGCGCTCGAGCTTGCGCAGGCACGGATAGTGGTCATACCCCTTGAGAGCGCAAAATGACAGACCACCGTTCAGTTGCTCGGCAAGTTTTGGCAGCTCATGGTACATGAGCTGGTCGGCAAGATTGTTCGATTTGGTCGCAATACCAACCGTGATGTTGTTACGGCGTGCTGCCTCGGCAAAAGGCACCAGATAGGCCATCGATTTGCCGACGCCTGTGCCCGCCTCAATTACACGATGAGTGCCCGTGACCAGCGCATCGCGGACCTCGAGCGCCATCGCGATCTGCTCATCACGCGGCTCGTAGGTGGGATACATGCGATTGACCAGGCCACCTGGCGCATAGTCCGCCTCAATCTCCTCACGACTCGGCATCTTGAGGACCGGCAGTTCGTCGGCGTCCACCCGATCGTCGGCGCGATCGGCCTTGAGAACGTCAGCACGAGCGGCGCTGAGGGAGAAGATAGAACCAGGGTTCTGCCCTGCCAAGAACGAGAAGATAGGGCGATAGGACCAAGGCACGTCTGGATGCATGTCGGCTAGGCGCGCCATGAGGCCCTGGGGCAAGTCGGTGAGCGCCACGAGCAACACGCGCCATACGCCACACAGGGCGTCGACGTCGGCATTGGCACGGTGTGACACCGAGTCACAGCCAAACAGATCGGCCATAAAAGACAGCTTGTGCGAGGCCAGGCGCGGAAGCGCGATGCGCGACAGCGCCAGCGAATCGATCCAAATATCGCTCACGTTGACGCCGCCTTTGACCGACTCGATAAACGAGCGGTCGAACGTGGCGTTGTGTGCGATCACCGGGCAGCCACCGACAAAATCGGCGAGAGCGGCGACGGCCTCAACCGCCGACGGGGCATCTGCCACATCGGCATTTGTAATGCTCGTGAGCTCGGTAATCTCGGCGGGAATCAGCTGTTTGGGATGCACGAAGGTATCGAAGCGGTCGATGACCTCGCGGCCCGAAAGACGGGCCGCCGAGATCTCGATCAGCTCGTTGTCCTGCACCGAAAGACCCGTGGTCTCGGTATCGAGGACAATCACATCTTCCTCGATAAGGCCGAAGGACTGCGTTTTGGCGCGGTCGGCAAGCGTGGCATAGGAGTCGATGACAAACTGCGGCGTTCCTGACGAAACCGCGTCCTCGATTAGCATGCAATGCCCGCTCGACGAAGGCCCATACGGATCAGGCTGTCACAGACCTGCGGGAACGTCATGTCGTCGGTGTGGCGGATCTCATCCGGATACAGCGACGTATCGGTCATGCCGGGAATGGTATTGGTCTCGAGGATAACGGGGCCGTCCTCGCTCACAATAAAGTCGCTGCGCGAGACACCCAGGCAACCGAGGGCCTTGTGAGCGGCACAGGCAAGTTCCTGAGCGCGAGCGTAATTCTCGGGTGAAATCTGCGCCGGAATGCGATGGATATCCGTAGGGTCGACATACTTCACGTCCAGATCGTAGAACTCGCAGTCCTCGGGCTTACGAATCTCGACAATCGGCAGGGCGCGTACGTCATCTTCGCCGTATACGCCGACGGTGATCTCGGTACCCTCGATGCACTTCTCGACCAGCACTTTGTCGCCGTACTCAAACGCCTTGGCGATTGCCGCGGGCAGCTCGGAGGGCTCATGGACCAGGGAAATGCCATAGCTGGAACCGTTGACGGCCGGCTTCACAAAGCAGCGCTCGCCACAAACCTCGACGATATGATCGATATCGACTTCATCGCCCACCTCGAGCGCAAGGCCGGGGGCAATGGGAATGCCCGCCTTGGCGTATAGGAGCTTAGAGACCTCCTTGTCGGCACCGCAGGCGCTGGCAAGTACGCCCGAGGCCGTGTAGGGGATACCCAGGGTCTCCATGGCACCCTGCATGGCGCCATCCTCACCGCCGGCGCCGTGCATGGCGATAAATGCCACATCGAATCCGCCGGTCGCCATGGTTACCATAAAGTCATCAGCAGCCGTGTCAAGCAGCTCCACCGAGGTGTAGCCGGCTTCCTTCAGTGCCACCACAACGTTCTTTCCCGAATCGAGCGAGATCTCGCGCTCGGCGGAATGACCGCCCGCCAAGACCGCTACGTGCATGTTCTCTAGGCTTTTACCCGGCATGGGCAGACTCCTCCTCTATAATTTCTGCAGCTGATACCATATTGTAGCGATACCCTCTACGTTTCCCCAAAATCGAAAGGCTTCCATGAATCCCAGGACTAAATCTCAGGACATTCGCGACTTGAGCCAAAACGATATTCGCGAGCTCGTGGCCGAACTTGGCCAGCCCGCTTTCCGCGCGAAGCAGCTCATCGAATGGGTCTTTGAGAAGAACGTTTGTTCGTTTGACGATATGACCAACCTTCCCAAGGCTTTCCGTGAGCAGCTTAAAGAGGCTTTTGCCTTTGATACGCCGACTGAACTCACCAAGCAGGTTTCCAAAGATGGCTCGCGCAAGTATCTGCTCGAGTACCACGATGGCATTTCCGTCGAGACTGTCGGCATGCCCCGTCGTAACAAACTTTCCGTCTGCGTTTCCACCCAGGCAGGCTGCGGCATGGGCTGCGCCTTTTGCGCTACCGGTCTCAACGGCCTCAAGCGCTCTCTGACCGCTCAAGAGATCGTCGACCAGGTGCTTCATGTATCCAACGACTTTGGCGAGCGTGCCACAAGCGTTGTCTTCATGGGCCAGGGCGAGCCGTTTGCCAACTACGACGAGGTTCTCAAGGCATTGCGTATCCTCAACGACCCCGATGGTATCGGTATCGGCGCTCGTCACCTCACCGTCTCTACCAGCGGCGTTATTCCCGGTATTCGCAAATTTGCCGACATCCCCGAGCAGTTCACGCTTGCCGTTTCCCTGCATTCCGCCATCCAGTCGACGCGCAATAAGCTCATGCCCGGTGTTAAGAAGTACACGCTGCTTCGCCTTCACGAAGCGCTTCAGCTCTACACCGAGAAGACTGGCCGCCGCCCGACCTATGAGTATGCCATGATCGAAGGCGTCAACGATACGAATCCCGAGATGCAGGCACTCTGCGACTTCTGCGAGGGAACGCTGTGCCACGTTAACCTGATTCAACTTAACGACATCGAGGGCAGCCCGCTCAAGCCGTCGCCGATTCATAAGGTTGAGGATCTTCAGCGTCGTCTTGAGTCCCGTGGCATCGAGACCACGATTCGTAACTCCCGTGGTAACGATATTGACGCCGCTTGCGGACAGCTGAAACAGCGCTTTAAAGTTCAGAAGAACGCATAGGGGAGTCGCACTCCAAAACGTTTCATGTGAAACATCGAACGGCCCCGGTTGCAGGATATGCAACCGGGGCCGTTTCATTTATTGACCTCAATTTTGGAGCAGCTGCTACCTTTCCCATTTTTTACGGACAAAATAAGGGGCCCTTGTCTCATAAATCAGACAAGGGCCCCTTAAAAAATGCAGAGTAATTGTTAGGTACCTAATAGCCTACATTTTCCCATTGGTTGCTAACCCAACCTTGGTTAATCTTAGGATTTTTCGTTACCTGAGCAGTGCGCATGGCAACATCTTCTGTCATAACATCCATTTTCTTCTTGGACGTATCAACGATATCTTGCGCGCCACGAAGCAAACGACCTCGAAGTTCATCGTCTGTCGCGATCTTATAGCCAGCAAAGGCACCAGCCGCGACAGTCGTCACCAATGCAATCGCAGTTAAAATCTTATTCCTCATCTTGGCCTCCTTGATCAAACTGAATCATTTCACCAAGAATACGAGAGAGCTCTTCCTCGTCTTTAAACTCAATCTCAATCTTATTCTTTCCACGCGAGCTCTTCACGCGCACGTTGGTATTAAATACCTGACGAAGTACACGCGCAGCCTTTTTAAAAGACTGAGGCGTTGCAGGCCTCGGCGTCTTAGGCGTCTCTCCGGCAGAAAACAATGGAGCAAGATTTTCTGTCGCTCTTACGGAAAGGCCCTCCGCAACAACCTTCTCTGCAAGTCGAATTCGAGCATCCTCATAGGGAACTGCAAGAATCGCACGTGCGTGACCAGCAGTAAGTTTACCCTCAAAAATCATCTTCTGAACTACTTCGGGGAGATCGAGAAGGCGCAGCGAGTTTGTAATTGCAGAGCGTGACTTGCTTACGGCCTTCGACAACGCCTCCTGGGTCATACCGCTAGCATCGATGAGCTGGCGATAGCCCTTAGCCTCTTCGACGGGATTCAGATCAGAACGCTGAAGATTTTCGATAAGAGCAAGAGCCAGCATCTCTTCATCATTAACATCTTTAATGATGACAGGCAGTTCCTCAAGACCAGCAAGCTTTGACGCCTGGTAACGACGCTCACCAGCGATGATCTCATAGCCGTTTCCATGCTTGCGAACCAAGAGCGGCTGCAAAACGCCATGTTCTTGGATTGACTCGCTCAACTCGCGAAGTTCAGTTTCATTAAAGTGAATTCGCGGTTGATTCGGGTTGGGAACGATATCCTCAATAGGTAGTTTTGTTTCAGATGCGGCATTTGAAGCAGATGCAGCAGAACCACCGGTCTCATACTCAGCCTCTGAGACCAAAGCATTGAGTCCGCGTCCCAATCCGCCACGTTTCTTTGCACTAGGCACGCTTGATCACCTCTTTTGCAAGGTTCATATACGCTTTTGCACCCTTATTTTGAGGTGCATAGGTAATTACCGGTTCTCCAAAAGACGGAGCTTCAGAGATTTTAACCGTACGGGGAATCAGCGTCTTAAACGCCTTATCACCAAAGTACGATTGAACTTCCTCAACAACCTGATTCGACAAAGAAGTACGTGAGTCATACATGGTCATAAGCACGCCATAGGTGTCTAAGCCCTTGTTCAGACGTGATTTGACCATCTTCATTGACTCAAGCAGCTTCGTAACGCCCTCGAGTGCGTAATACTCACACTGGATCGGAATCAAAACGCTATCTGCTGCGGTCAAGGCATTGATAGTAAGCAGGCCGAGCGAAGGAGGACAGTCAATGAAAATAAAATCGAACTCGTCCTGAATCGGCTCAAGCAAATCTTTGAGGCGGGTTTCACGAGCAATTGCGCTTACGAGCTCAATTTCGGCACCTGCAAGCTGAATCGTAGCTGGAATTACGAATACCTTTTTGCAATTTGTATCAAGAACAAGCGATTCTGCCGGCACATCATTCAACAATGCATCATAGATGCAGTGATCAAGGTCTTCTTTTTCAATTCCAAATCCACTGGTACTGTTTCCCTGCGGATCAAAATCGACAATCAGTGTCTTACGACCCTGCTCACCCAGTGCTGCTGCAAGGTTTACAGCCGTCGTTGACTTACCGACGCCGCCTTTTTGATTGATGATTGCAATGATACGCGTGTCTTTTGCGTTCTTAGAACGCTTAACGTCGCGAAATCCCACGGTCCCTCCTGGTGTGTATTAATGCTGTCAAACGGAGGATGTTTCACGTAAAACATTCCGATTCGATATCAACCGCCATGTTTCACGTGAAACACTGCAAGTTGTTAGTATCCATTATGTTTCACGTGAAACATCTAGGCAAGCGGATTCTTCTTAGCCATGCCATTTGCACGAGGCAATGAAACGGATGCTGGATGACTCTTCTTGAGAACAATGAACTCCCTGTGGCCCAAGCCCTCAGGCAAATCGATTGCGTCATTAAGAAGCAAAGTGAAGCCGCAAATCTTAGCTGCCGACATGCCGGAAACTAGCTCCTCATCCGAAGGATTACCCTTGGTGATAACAAATAGACCTCCATCCTTGAGGAACGGAGCCGCATACTCAACAAGAATCGGTAGAGGGGCAAGTGCGCGGGCGGTTACGACAGAAAACTGCTTCTTATGGCTTCGAGCATATTCTTCAAGGCGATCATGAATCGCATGAGCATGTTTCAACCCAAGAGCATGAACAAAAGAATTGACGGCATCAACCTTCTTACCAACAGAGTCAATATAAGTAGCTTTACGATGCGTGGTTATGGTTAACGGAATACCAGGGAAGCCCGCACCTGTCCCCATATCGAGCAAAGCTCCCTCAGGAGCCTTATTGATATAGGGGAGCAAAACAAGTGAGTCGAGGATATGAAGTACCGCAGCATCTTCTACGTTAAGAATACGGGTGAGATTAGTTGTCTTATTTGTTTCCAGAACCAAATCCAAATGCTGAATACAGTTACTCAGCTCAACATCAGATACGCTCAAGGAATACTCTTTGCAATAGGAAGTTAGACGAGTCAACATCTCGTCAGCTTGCTGATCAGTAAGTACTAACAACGAAAGCTCCTTTCTGACAAAAACCAGTGTATCGAGAACTTTTGACAAAAAAAGGGGACGTGGAAACCACGTCCCCTTAGCATAAGCACGAGCAGATTATCGAGCAACAATCACCACATGGCGATCAGGGTCAGAACCCTCAGAATGAGTATCGACGGCATCATTGCCACGAAGTGCAATGTGAACCAGTCGACGCTCATAGGCATTCATGGGCGGAAGCGAAACACTCTTATGAGTGCGGATGGCACGCTCGGCTGCAGACTGAGCCATGGAGGCAACCTTGTCCTGACGGCGGCTCTTGTATCCCTCGACGTCCACTACAACCGGATACCTAAAGCCAAGCTTGCGGCTCACTAGCAAAGAGAACATAACCTGAAGGGCATCAAGGGTGCGACCATGACGGCCAATGAGAACAGCAAGGTCGGGAGCCGTTACATCCAGAATCAGCTCACCCTCGTCGCCCTCATACTCATCGATAGGAGAGTTGGCGGCATCGAAGTGCGAAAGGATGGAACGCAGGATGGAAATCGCGACATCGGCAATGGTGTCGAGCTCCTCGTCGGTCAGCTCTTCACCAGCCTTGTAGCGCTGTGCAATCTCGGGATAATCGCCCGCGACCTGCGGGGCAACCTCCTCAAGCATATCCTCGATGATCTCTTCAGACATAACGTACTCCAAAAGTTAGGTACCTAAATAAGATTGATATCCCACTACTTCTTCTTGTGCGGGCGCGGCTTCTTCTCGCGACGAGTGACCTCAACCTGCAGCGGCGCGTTCTTAAGGCGCTCCTCCTCATCGGCCTTCGCCTTGTCGATGACCTTCTGCGTCACAAAAATCTGCTGGATAACCTGCCAAGCAGACGAGACGTCGTAGTACAGCAGAACACCAACGGGAAGGCTCCAGCCCATCCAAAGCATCATGACCGTCATGACAACGGCCATCATACGCATGCTCTGAGCCTGCTGGCCGGTCTGGTTGCGCGACATATAGAGCTGCGGAATCAGGGTCAGGACGGCGAACAGGATCAGGCAGACCAGCGCAGGCAACGCGACCATAAAGCCATCGGCAAAGGAGGCACTCGGCGTGGTGGTCAGGTCGGGTAGAATATTAAAGAACGAGAACGTGCCGTCGTTAAAGTAGTCCGGCAGGTTACGCAGCAGCGTAAAGAGGGCGAACAGGACAGGCATCTGAATCAACAGCGGCAGACAACCAGCCATCGGGTTGAACTTGTTCTCGCTGTAGAACTTCTGCATCTCCTCGGCCTGACGCTGGGGATCGTCGGCATAGCGCTCCTGGATCTCGAGCATCTTGGGCTGCAGCACCTGCATGCGCGCCGTCGACTTAGTCGACTTGAGCATAAGCGGCGTCAGCAGCAGACGGATGATGACCACCAGGATGATGATGGACAGGCCCCAGTCGACCGCAAAGGTCTGGATGAGCTTGAGCAGCTCGAAAAGGATGTTAACGATCCAATCCCACATGTAAGTTTTCCTCCGATAGCGAGTGCCCGCTAGGGCACAGGGTCATAACCGCCGACGTGCAGGGGATTGCAGCGAGCGATGCGCCTCACGGCAAGCCAGCAGCCTCTCAAAACACCGTACTTCTCAATCGCCTGGACGGCGTATTGCGAGCACGTTGGGTAATAAATGCAGGCGTCAGGCAATAAGGGCGAAATAACCTGTTGATATATGCGAATAGGAGCGATGGCAACACGTCGCAAAACGTGATTGCTCATCGCTCCTCCCCGGCAACGCCGGCGCGTTTCATAAGCGAACGCAATGCATTGTCCATCTCCTGCGGCGAGGAAACCCTCGTCTTGGGAGTTGCGAACAAGATGATGTCATAACCCGCAACGGGAAATCCACAGCTGCGGGCGGCCTCGCGCATCACACGCTTAGAACGGTTGCGCACGACAGCACAACCGAGCCGTTTAGCACCAACGAAGGCGACCCTTCCGGAGTCGCCTTCGCCAACCGATTCACATATGGTCATTCGAATCAGAGGGTGATTGAAACGACGCCCCTGACTGAACACATGCTCGAAATCTTGCCGAGACTTAATAGTCTTCATGCGAGATGCGTGTATCGCTGCTAGACAGTGAGACGCTTGCGGCCCTTGGCGCGACGACGGGCGAGCACGGCACGACCACCCTTAGTGGCCATACGGGCACGGAAGCCATGGGTCTTGGCACGCTTACGCTTATTAGGCTGATACGTACGCTTCATCTTAAGTTCCTCCTGCTGCATTTCGAGTGTCCGCGGGGGCGCGGACGCAGATATAGACACGTGAGCTTGAAGATTGTAGGGAAATCAATGTTCAAATGTCAAGAAATCAAAGGTAAAAGGTTGCGCAGTTCACACGGTTCCCCCATAAGCCGAGCTCGATTTAGCGGTGCATGGCAACTTTTCACGATATTTCATCGAGTTTTCAACAGGTCATGTTGGCAATGTTGAGAACTTTTCGTCCGTTTTCCAAAGTTTTCAACAGGTTTTGAAAAGTTGTCGAAAGATGAGAAACATTGCACAGTGAGCTACTATTTGTTCGAAACCTTTTGAAAGATTGCGAGCGGCATGTCTGACGACTTTTATACCATGGTCGATTCCGGAGACCCGGCACCCGACAACGAGCACATCACCGGCGTGCGCGAAGAGCGTGAGGAAGGCGAGCAGACGACCACGCAGGCGCCAAAAGCCATGTACGCCGCGCGCATCGCCGTCTATGACGACATGCTGTCGACACCGCGTGTGATCGTCATTGATCCGCAAGATGTCCGCACGTATTTGGAAGAGACGACCAACACCGTCTACCAGTGTATGAAAGAGCAAGGTGGCCACATCTCGCTCATGGTCATCCGCGAGATTGTCGAAAACTTTATCCACGCACACTTTGCCGAGCCCATCATCTCGATTCTGGACGGCGGAGACACCATCCGCTTTGCTGATCAAGGACCCGGCATCGACGACAAGGAGCGCGCTTTCGACTTTGGCGTTACCAGCGCAAACAGCAAGATGAAGCGCTATATCCGTGGAACCGGAGCAGGGTTTCCCATGGTGCAGGAGTATTTGGAAAACGCCGGCGGGGCCGTGTCCATCGAGGACAATATGGGCAACGGCACCGTGGTTACGGTAAGCCTGGACCCTAAACGCGTGCAGGAAATCGAACGCGCCGGCGGGCGCGGTGCTGCCGTGCGGCCCGAGACGGAGCAGCCCGCATATCCCCTGCCGGGAGCTTTTGCGCAGCAGCCCATGGCAACGCAACAGATGCAGCCCCGCGTGGGACAGATGCAGCAGCCCGGAATGCTTCCTACACAAGAGCCCCAGGCGGCGTCGATGTCGATGCCGCCAAACATGCCAGAGGCCATGCCGCTGGCGGATCAGGATACAGCAGCAATGCAGCAGGCGACGGGGGCACCGGGTGGCCAGCAAATGGGCTATCAGCCGTACCAACAGGGATATCCATATCAGCAGATGCAGCCACTGGGGTATGGCCAGCAGTTCCCGCAGCAGTACCAGCAGGGATATCAGCAGCCGTACCAGCAGATGCCGCAGCAGCAGTACAACCCCTGGGCCCAGCAGATGCCTCCGCAGCCTTACCAACAGTGGCCTCAAAGTTTTCAACAGCAAATGCCGCCGATGCAGAGTTCTCAACAACCAGCAGCTCAAATGATGTATCCTAATGCAGCAAATCAGTATGCGCAGCCACAACCGGACGTGTTCGTAAGCGATCGCGGCAACGCCGCGCTGGGCTATCTGGCGCAAAATCAAGCGTGCGGTGCTACCGATCTGGCGAGGGCGTTTGGAAACTCGGCCCCCACTTGGTCACGCACGCTCAATGACTTGGCGCAGGCCGGCTTGGTCATCAAGCATGGCCAGAAATACCATCTGACCGAACTCGGCGCCGCTCGCGTGCGAGCTCAGAGCTAAAGAACGGGAGAGACAGTGGACGAGGAAGCAAGCATCATCCTGGGGGATGCCATCGCCTTTTGCCAGCGCGACGGCCAAGATGCACGCCTCATCAACATGCTGGGGCAATCGCGCGCCATAAGCCTGACCGAAGATACGCTCACGATCGAGGCCCCCTCGCGCTTTGCCATCGCGCAGCTCAAAAAGCATCAGCCGACCATTGAGGCCTATCTGGAAGAAATCGCCTTTGCACCGATTGCGCTCGACATCGTGGCACCGCAAGGCGCCGCGACGGAATCCGCCACGGCTCCCGCTGCTCCCCCGGCGGCGCCGGCCTCCGCAGGCGACGTGCCGACAATCGAGCACCAGCACAGCGATGTTTCCCGTGAAACCATGGCACCGTTGCCGACCGCGGCGGCGACGTCAACGAACGCACCCGTCACGCACATGCCCATCGCTCACGACGCAACGACGGGCGCGGATTCGGGCATTGCAATCAAGAACACGCTCTCGGCCGATGATTTTCGTCGCATGATGAACCAGATGAAGGGCGGAGCGCCAACTAAATCCACGCAAGCTGCGACCCCCGCTTCACCCATGCCAGCACCGACCGTACCGGCCGAGCAGAATACGGATGGAGCCCCACTCGCCGCGAACTCAAAATTTACCTTTGAGAACTTTGTCTACGGCCCCGAGAACAGCCATGCCTATCGCTCGGCACTCAAGTTTGCCGCCCTCGCGGACGAGCGGGGCACGTGCACATCACTGTTCATCTACGGCAAATCGGGCCTGGGCAAGACGCACCTGCTGCTTGCCATCAAAAACGAGCTCGCCGAAAAGTCGCCCGAGATCAAGGTCAAGTATGCCAACTCCCAGGCATATCTGGACGACCTGATGACCGAGTTCGACCGCCAAAAGAAGAGCAACGCCCCCATCATGCAGGCGTACCACGGCGTGGACGTGCTCATCATCGACGACATCCAAAACATCATCGGCAAGCGCGCGAGCGTGGACTACTTTTTCCAGCTCATGGACGAGTTCATCCGCAACAACAAGAAGGTCGTCATCGCGGCAGACCGCGCCCCCAAGGACCTGAGCATGGACGAGCGTCTAACCAGCCGCTTCAACGCCGGCATGCTCTGCCTGGTCGCAGAGCCCAGCTACGAAATGAAATACAAGATCTTGCAGCGCTATTACGAGAACACCATCGTCGCCGCTCCCGAGGCAGGCGACGACTCGCTGCTGGCGGCCTATGGGGGCGACGGCGGGCACCTAACCGACGAGCACTTTAAACACATGGCCGAGGTCTCGGGCACCAACATCCGCGAACTCGAGAGCTTTTGCGAGCGCTGCGCCGGCGAGGCGGGCGACCGCGAGCGCGAGGGCGGGGAGCTCACCTTTGACGATATCGACGCCATCGCCAGCCAGTACTTTGACACATCGGCCAAAAAGATCAACGTCCAGACGGTTCAGTCCGTCATCGAAGAGCAGTACGGCGTGACGCACGAGGAGCTCATCGGCCCGCGTCGCAACGCCAATATCGCCAAAGCACGCCATATCGCTATCTACCTGGCCATCGAGATGTGCGAGATGACGACCACGGCGGTGGGCGCCGAATTTGGCAACCGCAACCACTCGACCGTCAGCACGAGTTACAAAAAGGTCCAGAAGATGATCCAGGAAGACCGCACCGTCACCGAAGACCTCAAGTCGCTGCGCGATAAAATTACACTGCGCTCGTAGGGAAATAGAGACACCTGTTGAAAACTTGTCGAAACCACGGGCATAAGGTGTCTAAAACCCAACCCGCGGTGATGAAAAGTTTTGCGCAGGTTTTGAACGTGGAAAACCACCCCTGTTGCACACAGGTTGCTGTCGATTCTCTTTCTTGGTCTGACCTGCGTCTTTGGGAGTAATCAACAGTTTCGTCAGTGCTATTACTATTATTAAGATATTTATATCTATAGAAAGGTATTAAAAGATGAAGTTCACCGTCAGCCAGAGCTCGCTTACACAAGCCATCGGCGTCGTTATGAAGGGTGTCGCTTCGGCATCCACCCTTCCCATCCTGTCGGGCGTGCTCGTTAAGGCCCAAGACGGCATCTTGGAATTCCAGACCTCTAACTACACTATCTCGATCCGTCATCGCATCGCGGCGCATGTCGAAGAAGAGGGCGAGATGGTTATCCCCTGTAAGATGCTCTCCAATATCACCAAGACCCTCCCCGATGCCCCGGTCACCTTTGAGCTGTCCGAGCGCCAGGTGCTGATTGGTTGCGAGAAGAGCTCTTTTAGGCTGAACACGCTCGATGCCAATGACTTCCCCGAGTTTCCGGCCTATGCCATCGAGAGTGCCGTGGAGCTGCCGACCGATGTCTTGTCCGAAATGGTCGGCCGCGTGTGGCGCGTCACCTCGACCGACAAGGCTCGCCCCATCCTGGGCGGCGTGCACATGAAGGTCGAGAACAACACCGTACGCCTGGTGGCGACCGATTCCTTCCGCTTGGCCGTGTGCGATACGCAGGTCGAGACCTCGACCCTCGAGGGCTCCTTTGAGCTCAACGTTCCGGCTGACGCCTTTAACGACGCGCTGAACATCATGGCCAGCCAGGCGACCATCATGATCGGGGCTACCGACACCCAGGTCGTCTTCGAGGCCGGCAACACCACCTACGTGTCGCGTCGCATCGAGGGCGTGTATCCCAACTACAAGCAGCTCATCCCCGATTCGTGCGTGACGAGCGTCAAGATCGATGTCGCCGCCTTTAACGCCGCCCTCAAGCGCGTGGCCGTTATCGCGAGCGCCAACCCCGCCGTCAAGTTCGAGATCGATGTCGAGAACGGTCAGATGGGCCTGTCCTCCATTTCCAATGACCAAGACCTTGCGCAGGAGACGATCGATGTCGAGGCCGAGGGCGAGTCGGGTACCATCGCCTTCAACTACCACTACATCTTCGGCTGCCTCAATGCCCTGTCCAAGGAGAAGGAGATCACGCTGGAGCTCAAGAGCTACTCGCAGGCGGGCATCTTTAAGTCCTACGATAAGATCAACTACCTGTACCTGGTCATGCCGGTCCGCATCTAGCGCTGCGCCATGACCATGTTCGCCCGCGATCTTTCCGTCGCGCACTACCGCAGCTTCGATAGCTATCGCCTTGCCCTGGACGAGGGCGTGACGATACTTGCGGGACCCAACGCAGCGGGAAAGACCAATCTCATAGAGGCGCTGCAGCTGCTGACGAGCGGCGCCTCGTTTAGGCATCCGACCGCAGCCGAGCTCGTCCATGACGGCGTGGGCTCGTGCAAGGTAGAGCTGAGGCTCGAGGGCGACGGCCGCGTGCTTGATATGGGATTGAGCGCGGAGGACGGTAAGCGCTCGTTTAGCCGCAACGGCAAGAGATGTTCTGCCGCCGGTGTGCGCGGGGTTCTGCCGAGCGTGCTGTTTTGCCCCGACCATCTGGACATGGTTAAGCGAGGCGCCAGTGTGCGCCGCGCCGCCCTCGATGACTTTGGCATGCAGCTGAGCGCACGCTATGCCGATCTTGCGAGCACCTATGGGCGCTGCGTGACCCAGCGTAACGCCTTGCTCAAGGAGACCTGGTGCTGCCGCGAGATGCTCGGCGCGTGGAACGATTCGATTGCCCGAGCGGGCTCGGCCCTGCTCGTGCACCGGTTGGCCCTGCTCGACCGGCTGGCGGGCCATGTGCACACTGCCTACGGGCAAGTGGCGTCAGGTGAGGCCGCCAACGTGACCTATGCGTCCACGCTGGGGGATTTGCCCCAGGTCGAGGATCGCGAAGAGCTAAAGGGTTGGGCGTACGAGCGCATGCTGACTGCCCTTGACGAGCGTGCCGACGAGGAAATTCGCCGCGGCGTGACGTTGGTGGGACCGCATCGTGACGAGATTGAGTTCACCGTGGCGGGTCGCTCCGCTCGTTCATTTGCCAGCCAAGGACAGCAGCGCACGCTGGTGCTGTCCTGGAAGGTGGCCGAGGTCGCCGTGGCTCGCGATGTCCTGGGCACCGCCCCACTGCTGCTTTTGGACGACGTGATGAGCGAGCTCGACGGCGAGCGTCGCGGAGCTTTCCTGCGGCTGATCGGCGATGATATCCAGACGGTCATAACTACGACCAACCTGGGGTACTTTACCGACGACCTGCTTGATCGAGCCAAGGTGGTGAGCATGGGTGAGACGTGCTAATTACGAGCGCGAGAGCGAGACAGTCGCCTTCAGTGGATTTTTGAACGCAGAGCGCCAGCGCATCCTGGCGGCTGCGACGCCTAAGCGCCGCGCGCAGATGGAGGCCGCCGAGGAGTCGCGCACGGTCTATCGCGCATGGAATGCGGTGTGCTCGGGCACGCGCGAGGGACGCCATGTGACGGGACTGCGCTACCTGCCCGAGTCCAATGAGCTGTTGGTGTATCTCGACTCGCCCTCGTGGACGCAGGAAATGACGCTGCTGCGCGAGATCATCCGCGCGCGCATGGAGCGCGTCGGTGCGCATGTGGACGGCCTGGTGTTCAAAACCACCGCGCCCGGTCACACGCCGCCCGCCGCCAAGGAGCGCCTGCGCCCGGCGACGACCGAGCGCCCGCCGGCCCCGCACGCCGACCTAAGTGAGGCCGAGCGCACCGAGATTGAGCGCCAAGTGGCGCCCATCGAAGACCAAAAACTGCGCGAGGCCCTCGAGAACGCCATGAGAGCCAGTGCCGAGTGGGCCAAGGGCGTGCAAAGCAAAAAAGAGCCTTAAATCGCATCTGGTGGCCTTGTAGAGCTAAATACCCTCGTTCCCGAGGGTATTTTTTTACGATAAACTAGTAAGGCTGTACACATTTTCTTGACTGAAGGAGGACGTGTGGCAAACGAAAACGATTACGATGGCGGCGAGATTAAGATTCTCGAAGGTCTCGAGGCCGTTCGTAAGCGCCCGGGCATGTATATCGGCTCGACGAGCGCCAGCGGTCTGCATCACCTGGTGTGGGAGATCGTTGACAACTCCGTCGACGAGGCCATGGCCGGTTTCTGCACCGAGATCCAGGTGACGGTCCACGCCGACAACTCCATCACGGTCGTCGACAACGGGCGCGGCATCCCCGTCGACGAGCACCCTGTTAAAAAGATCCCGACGCTCGAGGTCGTTATGACGATCTTGCACGCCGGCGGTAAGTTCGATAACTCGGCCTATAAGGTCTCGGGCGGCCTGCACGGCGTGGGCATCTCCGTCGTCAACGCACTGTCCAAGCGCGTGGTCGTTCAGGTTCGTCGCGATGGCAACACCTACGAGATGGAATTCTCGCGCGGCAAGACCGTCAAGAAGATGGAGGTCGTGGGCACCTCGGATTCGACGGGCACCACCGTCACCTTCTGGCCCGACGACGAGATCTTCGAGACCTGCATCTACGATTTCGATACGCTGCACAACCGTCTGCAGGAGACGGCGTTCCTCAATAAGAACCTCAAAATCGTGCTGACCGACGAGCGCGAGGTGACTCCCCACGTGGAGGAGTTTTGCTACGAGGGCGGCATCATCGACTTCGTCAAGTTCCTCAACGAGGGCAAGGACGTCCCCGAGGCCTTTAAGGAGCCCATCTACATCGAGGGCAAATCGGATCCGGACGCGCCTGTGACCAAGATGGGCGAGGTTGAGGTTTCCCTGCAGTGGAATAGCGGCTACGGCGAGAACGTCATGTCGTTCGCCAACGACATCTACACTCCCGAGGGCGGCATGCACCTTGAGGGCTTCCGCACCGCGCTCACCCGCGTGATCAACGACTACGCGCGCAAACAGAACCTGCTCAAGGAAAAAGACGCCAATCTGACCGGCGACGATGTGCGCGAGGGCCTTTCGGCCGTTATCTCGGTTAAGCTGCCCGATCCGCAGTTTGAGGGCCAGACCAAGGCCAAGCTCGGTAGCTCCTATATGCGCGCGCTGACGCTCAAGATCGTGGCCGACGGCCTTGCCGATTACCTCGAGGAGCATCCCAAGCCCGCTCGCGAGATCGTCAAGAAGGCGCAACAGGCCTGCAAGGCGCGCAACGCCGCCCGCAAGGCGCGCGAGGCGACCCGCCGCAAGAGCCTGCTCGAGACGGCGTCCCTGCCCGGTAAGCTCGCTGACTGCTCGGTGCGCGATGCCGAGCTGACCGAGCTCTTCATCGTAGAGGGTGACTCGGCAGGCGGTTCGGCCAAGGACGGCCGTCGCCGAGACATCCAGGCGATTCTGCCCCTGCGCGGCAAGATTCTGAACGTCGAACGCGTTGGTGACCATCGCGCGTTCTCGAGCGACACCATCCAGTCGCTGATTACCGCGATCGGCTGCGGCGTCACGACGAGTGCCGGCGACGGCGGCGACTTCGATATCACCAAGGCGCGCTACCACAAGATCATCATCATGACCGATGCAGATGTCGACGGTGCGCATATCCGCATCCTGCTGCTGACGTTCTTCTACAAGTACATGCGTCCGCTGATCGATGCCGGCTACGTCTATGTTGCCTGCCCGCCCATCTTTGGCATTAAGGTGCGCAACAAGATCCACTACGTGTATCCCAACGGCCGCCAGCCCGAAGACGAGATCCTGCGCGACACCATCCAGAGTCTGGGCCTGAACCCCGACGACAACGACGAGGACGGCAAGGCCAAGGACGGCAAGATCACCAAAAAGCGCAAGGGCTATACCGTTCAGCGCTACAAGGGTCTGGGCGAGATGGACCCCAAGCAGCTCGCCTCGACGACGATGGACCCCAAGACCCGCATCCTGCAGCGTGTGTCGATCGAGGACGCCGTGGTGGCAGACCGCGCCGTGCGCGAACTGATGGGTTCCGAGGTCGGCTATCGCCGCGAGTACATCGAGAAGCACGCGCACGACGCGCGTTTCCTTGATGCTTAAGAGGAGGTAACGTGGCAGACGATATCAACAATAACGAGGGTATGGGCGAGGCCGGCGATGCCGGTATGCCCGACGATCTGAAGCGCCTGCTTGCCCGTGCTGAGCAGGGCGAGGACGGCGATCCTGACGCCTATAACCCCGATGCCGATGATGACGAGGAAGAGGACGACGACGGTGAGCTCGAGGAGAGCTTTGGCGAAGTCGATCGTGGCGCCTCGGCCGGCGAGGATATCAACGGCGGCCAGCTCCAGATTTCGGAGTTTGGCCGCGAGATGAAGCAGTCGTTTATCGAGTATTCGATGTCGGTCATCACGGCGCGCGCCCTGCCGGACGTGCGCGACGGCTTAAAGCCGGTGCACCGCCGCATCCTGTACGCGATGAACGAGAGCGGCATCTACCCCAACCGCCCACACAAGAAGTCGGCCTGGACGGTCGGCGAAGTTATCGGCAAGTACCATCCGCACGGTGACTCCGCGGTCTACGAGGCCATGGTCCGCCTGGCGCAGTGGTTTTCCATGCGCACGCCGCTCATCGACGGTCACGGCAACTTCGGTAACATCGACGGCGACGGCGCGGCGGCCATGCGTTACACCGAGAGCCGCCTGGCAAAGCCCGCCATGGAGCTGCTGCGTGACCTGCAGAAGGATACCGTCGACTGGCAGCCCAACTACGACGAATCGCTCGCCGAGCCCGTGGCACTGCCTGCGCGCTTCCCCAACCTGCTGGTCAACGGTAGCCAGGGCATCGCCGTCGGCATGGCCACCAACATCGCCCCGCACAACCTCACCGAGGCGATCGAGGCCACCTGTTACCTGATCGACAACCCCGACGCCACCGTCGACGAGCTCATGCAGATCATGCCCGGTCCGGACTTCCCCACCGGCGCCATCATCATGGGCAGCGCCGGCATTAAGCAGAGCTACGAGACCGGCCGCGGCTCCATTACCGTGCGCGCCAAGGCTCACGTGGAGTCCACCAAGACCGGCCGCAGCCGCCTGGTCTTTACCGAGATCCCCTACATGGTCAACAAGGGCACCCTGCAGGAGAAGATCGCCCAGCTCGTCAACGACAAGCGCATCGAGGGCATCTCGGATATGCGCGATGAGTCCAACCAGAAGGGTATCCGTCTGGTCATCGAGCTCAAGAAGGGCGTCATTCCGCAGGTCGTGCTCAACAACCTGTATAAGTACACCTCGCTGCAGACGACCTTCGGCGCCAACAACCTGGCGCTCGTCAACGGCGTTCCCAAATGCCTGAGCCTGCGCGAGATGCTGCAGCGCTACATCGACCACCAGGTCGACGTCGTCACCCGACGCACCCGCTTCGACCTTAAGAAGGCCCAGGCCCGCGCGCATATCCTCGAGGGCTACCTGATGGCCCTTGACCATATCGACGAGGTCATCAGCATCATCCGTTCCTCGCAGACCGACTCCGAGGCCAGCAGCCGCCTGATCGAGCGCTTTGGCTTTACGCCCGAGCAGACCACGGCCATCCTCGAGATGAAGCTGCGCCGCCTGACCGGCCTGGAGCGCGACAAGATTCAGGAAGAGCTGGACGGCCTGCGCCGCGCCATCGCCTACTACGAGGACCTGCTGGCGCACGAGGGGAAGATCCTGGGCGTCATTAAGGAAGAGATGCGCGAGATCTCCAAGAAGTTCGGCGATAAGCGCCGCACCGAGATCAGCCATGTCGAGAAGGACCTGGACGTCGAGGACCTCATTGCCGACGAGGACATGGTCGTGACCATCACCCACACCGGCTATGTCAAGCGCATCCCGGTGGCCGCCTACCGCGCCCAGAAACGCGGCGGCAAGGGCGTGTCGGGCGTCAACCTCAAAGAGGACGATGTCATCGACGAGATGTTCATCGCGTCCACGCACGAGTACGTGCTGTTCTTCTCGAGCAAGGGCAAGGTCTATCGACTGAAGGTGCACGAGCTGCCGGTGGGTACGCGCCAGGCGCGCGGTACCGCGATCGTCAACCTGCTGCCCTTCGAGGAGGGCGAGAAGATCGCGAGCGTCATCAGCTGCCGCGAGTTCCCTGCCGACGAGTATCTGATGTTTGCCACCAAGAGCGGCATGGTCAAGAAGACCGTGATGAGCGCATATGACCGCAGCCGTCGCGACGGCCTGATCGCTATCAACCTGCGTGACGACGACGCGCTGCTGAACGTGCGCCGCGTGCGCGAGGGCGACAAGATTATCCTGGCCACCACCGCGGGCAAGGCGATCATGTTCTCCGAGGAGCAGGTGCGCGCCACCGGCCGCGATACCAGCGGCGTTCGCGGTATCGGAATGAAGGACGGCGTGAGCGTTCTGGGCATGGAAGTCACTAACGGCAACGGCGATCTATTCGTCATCACCGAGCGCGGCTACGGCAAGCGCACGCCGGTCGCGGACTACCCGGAGCAGAATCGCGGCGGCCAGGGCGTCTACACCATCCAAATGACCGAGCGTAAGGGTAACCTCGCGGCCATGAAGACGGTGGGCCCGCAGCACGAGCTGTTCATCGTGACGGAGGGCGCGACGGTCATTCGCGTCAAGACCGACGAGATCAGCCAGACTGGCCGCGCTACCCAGGGCGTCAAGATGATGACCGTCGACGACAACGACCGCATCTGCGCCGTAGCCCGCATGA
>CABPXT010000018.1:0-20007 GCA_902461405.1 uncultured Collinsella sp. | reverse complement strand
CTCGATACCGAGCCCTATCGGACCGAAGAGCCTTGGCCAGCCGCTATCGGCGCCGACCTGCCCGTCGAGGAACCCACCGGCTCCATGGTCATCGACATCGGCGGCGGTACCACCGAGGTCGCCGTTATCGCTATGGGCGGCATCGTCGTCTCGCAGTCCATTCGTATTGCCGGCGACGAGTTCGATCAGGCCATCCTCACGCACGTTCGTGATGCCTACAACCTGGCCATCGGCGAGCGTACGGCAGAGGACATCAAGATCAAGGTCGGTTCCGCCGTGCCGCTCAAGGACGAGCTCGACGTCGAGGTCAACGGCCGCGACGTGATCACCGGTCTGCCCAAGACCGTGCGCATCGAGAGCGAGGAGATTCGTCGCGCGCTCAACAAGCCGCTCGACGAGATGGCCAAGGCCGTCAAGGACGCACTCGACGCTACGCCTCCCGATCTTGCCTCGGACCTTATGTACTACGGCATTTTGCTGACCGGCGGCGGCGCGCTGCTGCGCGGTCTCGACGTGCGCCTGCGCGATGAGACCGGTGTTTCGGTCAACGTCAGCCCCACGGCGCTCGATAACGTCGTTAACGGCTGTGCCCGCGTGCTCGAGGCCAATGCGTTTGATGGCGGCTTCGTCCAGACCAATGCTTAATTTCCAAAAGGTGGATTCCATTTGGCACGATCTTCGGGTTTCTCCACAAATCTGAATACCAAGCGACAATCAACGGGTATGCGCCCGTTGATTGTTTTCAGCCTGATTTCGGTGTTGCTGCTCACGTTTTATATTCGTGAGGGCGAGACGGGGCCGATTCATGCCGTTCGTTCGGGCGTGACGACGATTACCTCGCCGGTGCGTTTTCTGGGCTCGGCTGTGGCGGCTCCCTTCAATGCGATCGGTAACGTGTTCTCTAACCTTACGGCGTCACAGGACACGCTTGACGAGCTTAAGAAGCAAAACGAGGAACTGACCTCTAAGGTCGCCGAGCTCTCCGAGGCTCAAAAGACCGCCGAGCGACTGGAGGGTCTGGTCGGTCTGCAGTCGACCTACAACCTCAAATCGACCGCAGCTCGTATCGTCGGCGCTTCGGGCGATGCCTGGACCTCGACCGTTACCATCGATAAGGGTTCTGCCGACGGGCTTACCATTAACATGCCCGTGACGAGTTCTGCCGGTGTCATAGGCCAGATTATCGAGGTCTCGGCCAAGACGTCCACCGTGCGCCTGATTGGCGATGAGAACTCGGGCGTGTCCGCCATGGTGCAGGACACGCGCGCCCAGGGCATGCTGCAGGGTCAGGCTGACGGCACGCTGCGTCTTGAGTATGTGAGCGTCGATTCCGACGTTAAGGTTGGCGACATCATCGTGACCTCGGGCATTGGCGGTGTGTTCCCCAAGGGTCTACCGCTCGGCACCGTCTCGTCGGTTGAGAAATCGGCAAACGACGTGTACTACACCATTGTGGTGCGCGCTCAGACCACGGCCGAGAACAACGAGGAAGTGCTGGTCATCACCTCGCTGACCGACGAACAGTCGGCCTCGGATGAGGACGTGAACACGGCCAACAGCACGCCGCAGGGAACGTCGCGCGATGCTGCGACCAAGACGAAGGACGAGAGCCCGGATGACAGTTCCGACACGTCCGAGACGACCGATTCCGGCTCGAGCGAATAGGGGGCATGTCCATGGATCTACACGAGCAGGGGATGAGCTCCCGCACGTTTGTAATCGCCGCCATTGTGTGCGTGCTGCTGCAGGCAGGCCTGGCACCGCAGATCTCCATTGCGGGCGGTCGCGTCAACTTTATGATTATCTTGGTGTGCCTAAGCGTGTTCTCGGGCGACCCGACCCGTGCCGTCGTGTGCGGTTTTTGCAGCGGCTTGTTCTATGACCTTTCCGCTGCCGTGCCGGTGGGCGTTATGTCGCTCCTGCTGACCGTGGGTTCTTTTGCCCTGGTGCATAGCGCTGCCGGTCAGACGGGCGGTACCCCGAGTGCGCGCGGCATCACTGTGGGCGCCTTCGCGTTCGTCATTAATGTGATCTACAGCATCATCTTGCTGTTTATGGGTTTGGAGACGAGCTTTGTCGTGGCGATCTTCGGCCATGCGCTGCCGTCTTCGATCCTGACGGGTCTGGTTGCCATTCCGTTTTTGATGTCCGGCGTCGTGCCGCAGTCCGGTTATGGATTCTCCGCACGTGGCGGACGCCAGACGGGCATGCGCTTTAAGCCCAAGACCCGTAAGCTCAAATAGGGGAGGCTCGTAGATGTCTTCCCAGATGACGGTTATTATCGCCGGTATCGTGCTGGTTGTGGCCATCGTGGTCGCACTGGTCATCATGCGTCGCGGCGATTCCCGTTTTACCTACGATACGCAGCATGGAACGGCCCCGCGCGCCACCGAGGGCGAGGGCAATACCGCGGCGACCGCCTTTAAGGGCCGCTTCTCCATCCTCACCACGGGTGTGGGCGCGATGTTCGCGGCGCTTGCCGTCAAGCTGTGGGGCATGCAGATGGTCTCGTCGGACTATTACGAAAAGCAGGCTAATAGCAATCAGACGCGCACCGTTACCACACCCGCTGTGCGCGGCCGCATCCTCGACCGCAATGGCGTGGCGCTTGTCCAGAACCGTCCCTCACTTGCTGTCGTGGCCTACCGCGACCTTGCCGAGGATGAGGTTCTGGTTCGCCATCTTGCCAACGTGCTCGGTATGCCCTACGTGGCGGTGCTGCGCAATATTCAGGACAATTCCGAGGGCGCTCAGAGCCTGCATACCATCGCGACGGACGTCCGTCGCTCCACGGTTGCCTATATTCAGGAGCACGCCGGCGAGTTCCCGGGCGTCAAGATTGCCGAGCGTACCGAGCGCCAGTATCCATATGGCGAGACGGCATGCCATATCTTGGGCTATACCGGCACCATTACCTCCGAGCAGCTCGAGGCCCAGAATAAGAAAACCTCTGGTGATGATGATGCTTCTGCTGGCCGGATTACGTACCAGTCGGGCGATATCGTGGGCCAGGCGGGTGTTGAGAGCTACTACGAAAACCTGCTGCAGGGTATTCGTGGCGAGCAGACCGTCAAGGTCGATGCCTCGGGCAATGTGACCGGTCAGGCCGGCGCCGTGCCCGCCAAGGCCGGCTCCGACATTAAGCTCACGCTCGATCTTAAGATCCAACAGGCCTGTGAGACGGCGCTGGCGAGCGCCATCGAGCTTGCCAAGACCACTGGCTACAGCAATGCCGGCAACGGCGCTGTGGTGTGTCTCGATCCCAACAATGGCGAGATCCTGGGCATGGCGAGCGAGCCCAAGTTCGATCCGTCCGTCTTTATCGGCGGCGTCTCAAATGACGTGTGGACCGAGCTCAATGATGACAAGGGTTCGCACCCGCTGCTCAACCGCGCCATTAGCGGACAGTACATGTCGGCCTCGACCATCAAGCCGCTCTCGGCACTGGCCGGTCTTGAGTTTGGAACCTACACGTCGGGGCAGACGACCAACTGCACGGGCTATTGGACGGGTCTGGGCAAGTCGTGGGGCAAGTACTGCTGGCTGCATTCCGGCCACGGCACCATGACGCTGCAGTCGGGTATCGCCAACTCGTGCGACCCCGTCTTCTACGACATGGGCAAGGCGTTCTTTTATGACGAGCAACATTCCGAGGGCCTGCAGGAGATCTTTCGTCGCTGGGGCCTAGGCAAGACCTGCGGTATCGATCTGCCGAGTGAGGGCGTGGGCCGTATTCCCGATGCCGAGTGGAAGGAGTCGTACTTCACCGACGCCTCTGCCGAGGACCGCAAGTGGAATGCCGGCGATATGACCAACATTGCCATCGGCCAGGGCGACATTCTGGTGACGCCCCTGCAGATGGCGTGCGCTTATATGGGTCTTGCCAACGGCGGCAAACAGTACGTGCCTCACGTGTTTTTGTCTGCCGTGTCGCGCGATGGCGACGGCGATGCCTATAAGTACAACGGCAAGGGTAAGAAGAAGCGCCTGGAGGCCAAGATCAACAGCGATTCGGATTTGACTCTTGTTCGCAACGGCATGCACGACGTGATTTACACGGCATCGACGTCCCTGGCGGCTCACTTTGGCACCCTGACGCCGCAGGTATACGGCAAGTCGGGCACGGGCGAGAAAAGCGGCGAGGACGAATACGCGTGGTTCTGCGCCTATGCACCGGCCGATGATCCCAAGTATGTCATCGCTACTGTCTTGGAGCAGGGCGGCGGTGGCTCAGATACCGCGATGCATGTCGTGCGCGACGTGCTCGGCGTGATTTATGACGAGCCCGATACCTCTTCGGCCTCGGGCGATTCTTCGGTTCGATAGGAGGTTGCGATGGATTTTTCTCCGGCGGATCTGTTCCGTTCAACCAAGACCGGCTCTCGCAGCAGCCTGGACCGCGTCAACAAGCAACTTTCGGCCTCGCGCGGCACGTTTCGCCAAAAGGTGCATATCGGTGTGCTCGTGGCTACAGTGGCGCTCGTCGCCTATGGTGCCATCATTATCTGGTCGGCTTCGCAGTTTAAGGCCGATGCCTCGTTCTCGCGCCATCTGCTGGGAATTGGTATCGGGGCGATGCTGGCGGTGCTGGTCTGGCGTACTGATCTGCGCGGTATTTCCAATTTCTCGACGGCGTTGCTCGTCATCGACCTGATCGTGATCTTCTCGCCCAAGATTCCGGGTCTGTCCTATACGGGCGGTCTTGGCATGACGGGCTGGATCAAGATTCCCGGCATCGGCTTGACATTTTCACCCCGTGGGCCTTTCCAGACGAGGGCCAGCCCGTTGAGCTTGCCAAGCTCATCACCATCTTCTTTATTGCCACGCTTGGCTCGCAGTATAACGGCCGCATCGATACCGTTCGCGACTACGTCAAGCTTTGTGGCATGCTGTCCATTCCGTTTTTGGCCGTCGTCGCCATGGGCGACCTGGGCTCGGGCCTGGTCGTGCTGGTCTCGGGCGCCATCGTCATCTGCATGAGCGGTGCACGCCGCGAATGGGTGCTGTCGACCCTGGCCCTGCTCGTGGGCCTGGTGGCCCTCGTCCTGGCGCTCGATTCGGTCTTTGATTCGTTGCTCGGCCACGATGTGCTCATCAAGCAGTATCAGATGAACCGCCTGACGGTCTTTATCGACCCCGATAATGCCGATTCGGACGATGCCTACAACCTGCAGCAGTCGCTTATCGCCGTTGGCTCGGGTGGCTTCTTTGGTAAGGGTTTGGGCCATGCGACGCAGTCGGCCGGCGGCTTTCTGCCCGAGTTCCACACCGATTTCGTCTTCGCCTTCCTGTCCGAGACCTTTGGCTTTTGCGGTTCCTTTTTGCTCCTATGCCTCTACGTGCTGCTGATCTTTTCGACGATTCGCGTCGCCTTTAAGTGTGAGTCGCTGTTCTTGCGCCTATCGTGTGTGGGCATCGTTGGCATGTGGGCGTTCCAGACCTTCGAAAACATCGGCATGTGCATCGGCATGATGCCGATTACCGGTATTCCGCTACCGTTTATTAGCTTCGGTTCGTCTTCGATGATGATTCAGCTGCTGACAGTGGGTATCGTACAATCCATATGGCGGCATCGTTCGGGCGCCGCGTAACCGCTGGAGGGGTTTGCTATGAAAATTCCCGTAGATAAGCTGACCCGCGCTTTTAAGATGGGCGCGTCCGTTAAGAAGGATTCCGATACGCCGGTGCGCGTCTCGGTCTATCTGGATTCGTCCGCCTCGCGCTTTCTGGCCGAGACGGTGCGTGACGCCTTTGTGCCGCAGACGACCTCGGGCATTGTGCGCGTCGAGCGTCTGGGGGAGGAGCGAATTGCTCCAAAGACCGATACCGATGTGGTACTGGTGCTCTCGTGTGGTTCCGACCGCCTGGAGAGTGCCGTGCAGGAGCTCGTGATCGCCGGCGCGCCCGTGTGCGTGCTTGCCGAGTCTGCTGTGGAGGTGCCGTTTATCGAGGAGTCCACGCCCATGCTCGGCGTGGTAGCGGCAACCGATAAGACGTATCTGCTCGAGACGCTTGCCCGCTGGATTCTCGATCGCACCGAAAAGGAAACCGCTTTTGCGGCGAACTTTGCCTTCATGCGCATCGCGGCGGCCAATCGTATCATCACCTCGTGCGCGCTCACCAATATGGCGACCGGTGTACTGGTGTTTTTGCCGGGCGCCGATTATCCCGTTATGGCGCTGGCGCAGGTGGGCATGCTCTTTGAGCTCGCTGCCGTCTTTGGACGCGGCATTAAGCCTGAGCGCGGCTACGAGGTCGCGGGCGTGCTTGCCGGCGGTCTTGTGATCCGCGCGGTCACCCGCGCGCTCGTCAAGCAGACGCCACATATTGGGTTTGCCGTCAAGGCGCTTACTGCTGCCGCGGGCACCTATGGCATGGGCCGTGCGCTCGTTTCGCTCTACGAGCGCGATGTCGACTACAGCCGTGCCAACGAGGTAGTCACTGCCACGTTCTCCCGCGTTCGCGATCTGGTGACCACGGTCGCGGGCGCTACCCGTCCTATGAGTCCTTTCGAGGATGCATCCGATCTCGCTGCTTAGGGGTTTTCCGTTGCGCGTTCCGTATCAAGACTGCTTTCATTTAATTGAGCCGCTGCTCGCCAAGGTCGAAAAGCCGAGTCGCTATATCGATCACGAGTGGGGCACGCTTTCAAAGGCCGATGCCGACTACCGTTGCTGCCTGATCTATCCGGATGTGTACGAGGTTGGTTTGCCCAACCAGGGCATCGCCATCCTCTACAACATCCTTAACCAGGCCGAGGGCATCTCCTGCGAGCGTGGCTATGTGCCGTGGCCCGATATGGGTGACGCCATGCGCGAGGCGGGTATTCCGCTGCTGTCGCTCGAAGGTGCTGCCCCCGTCGCTTCGTTTGATATCGTCGGTCTGCATGTGCCGCACGAGATGGCGGTGACGAACTTCCTCGAGGCACTCGATCTCGCTGGCATTCCGCTGTTAGCGGCCGACCGAGGCGAAGACGACCCCATCATCATCGCCGGCGGTCCCTCGGTGTACAACCCCGAGCCGTACGCGGCCTTCTTCGATGCCATCCTCATCGGCGAGGGCGAGGAATCGCTGCTCGAGACCTGCCAGCTGCATCGCCGCCTGCGCGACGAAGGAGTCCCGCGCGCGCAGATTGTTGAGCAGCTTGCATCCATTGCCGGCAACTACGTGCCGTCGCTCTATGAGGTTCGTCACGACGAGCCCTGCTCGCCGCATGGCTACACCGTGCCGCGTGAGGGCAAGGACGCTCCGGCCGTGGTCTACAAGCGCGTCGTCGAGGATTTCGGCGCCACGAATCCGCTGTCGCAGTCGTGTGTACCCTATGCGCAGCTGGTTCACGACCGCCTGTCTATCGAGATCCTGCGTGGCTGCGCCCGCGGCTGTCGTTTTTGCCAGGCCGGCATGACGTATCGCCCGGTGCGCGAGCGCTCGGCCGACCAAATCGTCTCGTCGGTGATTCAGGGTCTGGAAAAGACCGGCTATGACGAGGTGTCGCTGACCTCGCTCTCCACGACCGACCACTCCTGCATTCGCGACGTGCTCGGCAGGCTCAACCGTCGCCTGGAGGATACGGGTATTCGCGTGTCTATTCCGTCGCAGCGCCTGGATTCGTTTGGCGTGGATATGGCCGAGTCGGTCGCCGGCGAAAAGAAGGGCGGCCTGACGTTCGCACCCGAGGCCGGCAGCCAGCGCATGCGCGACATCATTAACAAGAACGTGACCGAGGAGGACCTGGACCGTGCGGCCAAGGCGGCCTTCGAGGCCGGCTGGAACCGCATGAAGCTCTACTTTATGATGGGCCTTCCCGGCGAGCGCGACGAGGACATCGTGGCCATCGCCAATCTGGCCGATCACGTGCTGGAGCTCGGTCGTTCCGTGGTGCCCAAGGCTCGTCGCGGCTCGATCTCGGTGTCCATCTCGGTTTCGGTGTTTATCCCCAAGGCTGCCACGCCGTTCCAGTGGTGCCCGCAGCTCGACTACGACGACGTCAAGCGTCGCCAGAAGCTGCTTATCACGAGCGTTCGCAACCGTGCCGTCCGCGTACATTACCACGATGCCGAGACCTCGCTCATCGAGGCCGCGCTCTCCCGCGCCGGTCGTGACATGACGCCCGTCATCATCGATGCTTGGCGCTCGGGGTCTCGCTTTGACGCCTGGGTAGAGCATTTCTCGCTCGATAACTGGAAGGAGGCTGCTGCCAAAAACGGCATCGACCTCAATGAGCTCGTGCACCTGCCCTACGAGTTGGACTGGCGTCTGCCGTGGGAGCATGTGAGCCCCGGCTGCACGCGCGGCTTCCTCGAGCGCGAGTACCGTCGCTCGCTCGAGGGCGTCACGACTCCCGACTGCACTCGCACGTCGTGCACCGGCTGCGGAATCTGCCCCACGCTCCACGCCAAGAATGTATTGATGGGTGATCGCGCATGAGTGAGCGCCTGACCGACAACCCCACGCTCTTTAGGCTTCGTGTTCGCTATGGCAAGCGCGATCGCCTTAAGTACCTGGGCCATCTCGAAGTAATCCATACCATTGAGCGCATCGTGCGCCGTGCGGGACTTCCCTATGCCGTCACGCAGGGCTTCTCTCCGCACATGCGCGTGGGCTTCTCTTCGGCGCTACCGGTGGGTACGTCGTCGACCTGCGAGTGGTATGACCTGTTTATGACCGAGTTCGTGGCGCTCGACGAGGCGTTTGGGCGCCTGGCTGCGGCGTCTCCGGCCGATCTGGCGCCCATCGAGGCGGCGTACATCGACGTGCGCACGCCGGCGTTGACGGCGCAACTCACGCGCCTGTCGTATCGCATCGACCTGCACTTGGATCCCGAGGCGCCCGTAAGCGCCGACGAGGTGCGTCGGGCGATCGACACGCTGCGCGCGGACCATGGCATCGACTACGCGCGCGGCAAAAAAAGCAAGCGCTTGGATTTGGATCACACGCTCGTGGGCTATGAGCTTACGGCGGGGGAGCGCCCGGACCATTTGGTGCTCATGCTCGACACCCATGCCGATAACGAGGGCTCCATGCGTCCGGAAATTTTGCTTTCTGCAGCTGATGTTTTGTTGCAGGGCTTGACCCCGGGCGTGGATGCACCTATTGTTTCCACCGGTATGCAAGACCTCGTGACCATCTGCTCCTACGATGTCGAGCGTCAGAATCAAGCATGCGAGGACGACGAGGGCCGACTCGTCAGCCCCATACCTGTGCGAACTTGTGGATTTGCTCCACATACTCGTTGACGGGGGTATTTTCGCCTGCTACTATATTCGGCTGTTGCACTAACTGATGCATGAAGGGCAAGTAAACATGTACGCAATCGTTAACACGGGCGGCAAGCAGTACAAGGTCGCCACCGACGATGTCATCACCGTCGAGAAGATCGAGGGCAATGAGGGCGACAAGGTCACCCTGCCGGTCATCTTCCTCAACGATGGTAAGAAGATCGTCACCGATCCCGACAAGCTGGCCAAGGCCAAGGTTACCGCTCAGATCGTTGAGCAGTTCAAGGGCGAGAAGCAGCTGGTCTTCAAGTTCCACAAGCGTAAGCGCTATCGTCGTCTGAAGGGTCACCGTCAGCAGCTCACCAAGCTGAAGATCGTGAAGGTCCAGGCTACGTCCCGCGCCAAGAAGGCTGTCAAGGCAGAGGCCGAGGCTGTTGCCGAGGCTCCCGTCGCCGAGTAGATTACACTCGTAACGAAAGAGTAGGTATACACAATGGCACACAAAAAAGGACTCGGTTCCTCCCGTAATGGCCGTGACTCCCGCGGTCAGCGCCTTGGCACGAAGCGCTATGCCGGCCAGACGGTAACCACGGGCACGATTCTCGTCCGTCAGCACGGCACTCACATCCACCCGGGTGAGAACGTTGGCCGTGGCAAGGACGACACGCTGTTCGCGCTGGTCGACGGTACCGTTGAGTTCCACAAGGGTATCAAGCACAGGGTCAGCGTACGCCCGCTCGCGAACGCGTAATTCACCCTTCATAGAGCACATATGTGGGAGGCACTTGAGTTTTAGGATTCAAGGGTCTCCCTCTTTTTGTAGGAGGCGATTCTGTTGTCACAGTTCACCGATATCAGCCGCATTAACGTGTGCGGCGGCGACGGCGGAGCCGGATGCATGTCGTTTAGGCGCGAGGCATTTGTCCCCAAGGGCGGCCCCGATGGCGGCGACGGCGGTCGTGGCGGCAATGTCGTCATCCAGGCCGATGCTCAGCTGTCTTCGTTGATCGATTACCGCTTTAAGCATCACTTCCGCGCCGAACGCGGCACGCACGGGCAGGGTGCCCGTCGTAACGGCAAGAGCGGCGAGGACCTGATCCTGAAGGTTCCCATGGGCACCGTGGTGCGCGAGCTCGACCCCGAGACGCAGACCCCGATGTTCGAGATTGCTGACCTGGTGCACGATGGCGAGCGCGTTGTCGTGGCGCCCGGCGGTGCCGGTGGCCTGGGCAACACGCACTTTGTGACGTCGGTGCGCCGCGCGCCCGCGTTCGCTCAGCTGGGCGAACCGGCCGAGGAGCACTGGATTGAGCTTGAGATGAAGCTTATGGCCGATGCCGCACTCGTGGGCTTCCCCTCGGTGGGCAAGTCCTCGCTTATCGCGCGCATGAGTGCCGCCCGTCCCAAGATCGCCGACTATCCGTTTACAACGCTCGTGCCGAACCTCGGCATGGTACGTGCCGGTGAGTATTCTTACGTCGTTGCCGACGTTCCTGGTTTGATCGAGGGCGCAAGCGAGGGCAAGGGCCTGGGCCATCAGTTCCTGCGCCACATTGAGCGCACGGCGCTCATCATGCATGTCGTTGACATGACGGGCGGGTTTGAGGATCGCGACCCGGTTGAGGATTACCGTATCATCAACCGTGAGCTCGAGCAGTATGGCGCCGAGCTTTCGGAGCGTCCGCAGATCGTCGTCGCCAACAAGTGCGATGCGCCGGGCACGGCCGACAAGATTGCCGACCTCAAGCGTGCGGCACTCGACGACGGCCATATGTTCTTTGCCGTGTCCGCCGTGACGGGCGCCGGTCTCAATACGCTGATGCTTGCCGTAGGCGAGCAGGTGGCTAAGCTTCGCGCCGAGCTGGCGGTCTCTGATGAGCCGGTCGATCTGCGCGACGAGGAGTGGGAGCGCCGCCGTCTGCAGCGCGAGAAGCGGTTCCGCATTGTCCAGGAAGAGCCCGGCGCCTTCCGCGTGGTCGGTCGTGCCATCGAGCGCATGGTCATCCAGACCGACTGGGAAAACGAGGAAGCCGTCATCTACCTGCAGCATAAGTTTGCGCGTATGGGTGTTGACGACGCGCTCGAGAAGGCCGGTTGCCATGCGGGCGACGAGGTCCGCATTTGCCAGCGCGCCTTTGACTTTGAGGGCGCTGAGGACTTCTCGGAGTACGAGGAGCTCGAGGACGCTGGCGATGACGTTGCCGTTGAGGCCCTTGACGTGACCGATGCTCCGGATGAGGGCGTCGAGGCTATCGATGCGGCGGATGCCGCGGACGATGCCGAGACCTCGGAGGGCGAGTAAGCCATGTCGCTGCGCGGTGGAATCGGTTTGCCCGAGCTGCCCATAAAAGAGGGCAAAGAGTTTCGGCTTGGCATTATGGGCGGCACATTCGACCCGATTCATTACGGGCACCTGGTGACTGCCGAGCAGGCGCGCGAGTCGCTCGACTTGGACGCTGTGCTCTTTATGCCGGCGGGCTCTCCCGCCTTTAAGCTTGACAAGCCGGTGACGCCTGCCGAGGACCGTTATGCCATGACGGTCCTCGCCACCGCCGCGAACCCGGCCTTTTTGGCGAGCCGGTTCGAGATTGACCGTCCGGGCGTAACCTATACGGCCGATACGCTTCATGCCCTTCGCGACTTTTACCCGCCGCAGGTAAAGCTCTACTTTATTACGGGCGCCGACGCGATTATCGATATTGTGACCTGGCATGATGCCGAGCGAATCGCTGAGCTTGCTACCTTTATTGCGGCGACGCGACCGGGTTTTGATATCGATACGGCGCGTGCCCGAATCAAAGAGTCGGGGCTGCCGTTCGATGTGCGCTATATTCAGATTCCGGCGCTGGCGATCAGCTCGACGAACATTCGTAAGCGAGTTGCCCGCGGCATGAGCGTGCGCTATCTTACGAGCGAGTCTGTGCTCGGCTACATTCGCAAGCGCAGTTTGTATGTCGATCTGGGTCAAGAAGATTTTGAGTGATGGGGGGGCTACGTTGTCGGTAGAGGATCAGTTTGAGGGCGATGAGCGCGCGCTGCTCAAGCGCATTCAAGAGCTGCTCGATGTTCGCATGAAAGATAAGCGCAAGCGCTATGTGCATTCGCTGGGTGTTGCCGAGACCGCACTTCATCTGGCCGAGGTCTACGGCGTTGACCGCTTTGATGCCGCTGCCGCCGGCTTAATTCACGACTGGGACAAGGTGCTTTCCGATGACGAGCTCGTGGCCCGCGCGCTTCACTATGGCATCAAGGTTGCCGGCTCTCCTTCCGCCGCGACGCCGCTTTTGCATGGCCCTGTTGCCGCCTATGAGCTTCCGCAGCTTTTTCCCGAGCTGTCACCGGCTGTTTTCCAGGCTGTCGACCGTCACACCGTGGGTGCCTGCGACATGACGCCGCTCGATATGGTGGTCTTTGTGGCAGATGCCATCGAGCCCAACCGCCACGGCGACTATGCCCATGCGCTGCGCAAGATGGTGGGGAAGTCGACGCTTGACGAGTTGTTCTTCTCCTGTTTTGCGCAGGGTCTGGTCTATGTGATCCAGTCCGGGCGCTATCTTTATCCCACGGCTATTACGATTTACAACCATTACGCCCAGCTGCGCTAGCTCGGGTGTGTCTAGAAAGAGGTATTCCATGGCCGACGAGACCATGACTGACGAGCAGATTCTTGAAGGTGTGGAGCACAAGAGTTTCGTTGCCACGTCCGACCGCACCGCCGCCTCGCTGTCCGCGAGCGGTGTCGCCGCCGAGGATGTCGCCCGCGCCGCCGCGCAGGCCGCCTACGACAAGAAGGGCGAGGACGTGCAGGTGCTCAACCTGACCGAGCTTTCCGACGTGTGCGACTACTTTGTGCTTGCCACCGGTACCAACAACCGCCAGGTCGATTCGATTGTCGACGAGATCGAGGAGAAGGTCGCCGAGGCTTGCGGCGAGCATCCGTTCTCTATCGAGGGCCGCGAGCAGAAGACTTGGATGCTCATGGACTACGGTTCGGTCGTCGTCCATGTCTTCACTCCCGAAGCCCGCGACTTCTACCGCCTAGAAAAGCTCTGGGGTGACGCCCCCCAGCTCCCCCTCGACCTCCTCTAGTGGCTCATTTGATATGGGGCTTTTAGCTAGCCTCGCGCATTTCGCCGGGCAGTTGCGGTTTTCCGCACCTGCCCGGCTTTCTTTTTGCCCAAAGGCGGTTAATCATTGAAGCGGGATTGGCGGCCGAAGGATAGGGCGGTGTCGCCGAACTTGTCTCGGACGGCATCGATCGCGACGGAGAGGTCGCGACGGTCGCTCGATTGGGCTCCGCGGTCGTCGACTTCGCAGAACAGGTCGGTCTGGATGCCGCCTTGGTGGTCGAAGTCGCTCATACCGATGCCTGCTAAGCGAACATGCATGCCTTCCTGCCAGATGTTGTCGAGTAGCTCGAGCGCCACGGCCACGAAGATGTTCTCATCGTCGGTCGGATGAGGCAGCCGGCGCTGTGCCGTACGCCCGCTTCCATACGAATACTTGAGCTTGAGCGTTACCGTGCCGCCCGTCAGTCCCTGACGGCGCAGGCGGCGTCCAACCGACTCACCCAGCAGCGCAATCGCCGCTTCGATGTCCCCGCGCTCAGTCAAATCTTTCGCAAAGGTGCGTTCATTGCTGACCGACTTGACCTCGCGCCCTTCATCGAGACTCGTGACTTCGGAGATTTCGAGTCCCAGCGCACGCTGGCGCATGCGTTCGCCGTTGACGCCAAAAATAGAGGCCAAGGTGGATTCCGGTGCACGTGATAGCTCGCCGAGCGTGTAGATGCGCATGCGGCGCAGTCGCTCCTCGGCCGAGCGCCCGATGCCGCTCATGGCAGATACCGGCAGCGCGGCCAAAAAGCGCTGCTCGGTTCCGGGGCGCACGATGGTCAGCCCAAACGGCTTATCCCGCTCGCTTGCGATCTTTGCGACCGTCTTGTTGCAGCCTACGCCAATGGAGCACGTCACTCCCAGCGCTGCCACGCGGTCGCTTATACGCCGTGCAACCAGCAGCGGGTCCTCGGGCGCAAAGCGACCCGGTGTGATATCGATAAAGGCTTCGTCGATCGATACGCGCTCAACGCGCGGCGTCTCCTCGGCAAGAATCGCCATGACCTGCGCGCTCACCTCGCGGTAGCGATCAAAGTGCCCGTGCGTCCAAATGGCTTGCGGGCACAAGCGCCGTGCCTCGGCTGAGGGCATGGCGGAGTGCACGCCAAAGCGACGTGCCTCGTAAGAACAGGTGGACACAACGCCGCGGGAATCGGCGTCTCCGCCCACGATGAGCGGCTTTCCGCGCCATTCGGGATGATCGAGCATCTCCACGCTCGCAAAAAACGCATCGAGGTCCATCAGGCCCACCGCCGGACCCGTCCAGGGAGGCGGCGTGACGCCCATGGCATCCTCATAACCGTATGTATGTTCGCGTCTTTCCATGTCATGAGTATACCGCGCAGCTCATGTGGGGTGCGTGTATGTGCTTGCAAATCCCGAATTCTTGTCTAAGATATGGATTTGCCCTCGACTACACCGAAGAAGTTGGTCTCACGGACTTCACCTGCCCGCGTCGATGGCGTATTATGTTCAACTGTTTGTTTGTAGTTGCAGCCTAAAGCTGCTTGGTTGGAGGAGTTTCCTTTGGCAGTCAAGATTCGCCTTGCTCGTCACGGCGCTAAGAAGCGTCCGTACTACCGTGTCGTCGTCGCCGATTCCCGCGCCCCGCGTGACGGTCGTATCATCGAGGAGGTTGGCCGCTACAACCCGATGACCGCCCCCAAGACCATCAACCTCGACCTCGAGAAGATCGCCGACTGGCAGTCCAAGGGCGCTCAGCTCACCGACGCCGTCGCCGCTCTGGTCAAGGCCGCCAACGAGGGCGAGAAGACCGAGACCGTCGTCAAGAAGTCCAAGAAGCAGCTCGCCAAAGAGGCCGAGGCCGCTAAGGCTGCCGCTGAGGCCGCTGAGGGCGCCGAGGAGTAAATCGTGCCTGAGGTTGACGCTGCACAGCTCGAGGGTGAGGCAATGCTCTCAGATCGCATCGCCGATCTCGTCGAATATCTCGTTGTTCAGATCGTCGACGACCCGGATTCCGTGAGCCTTGAGGTCATCGATGGTGACGACACCTCTACGATCGAGGTTTCTGTCGCCGAGGATGACGTCGCTAAGGTCATCGGCCGTCGTGGCCGTACCATCAAGGCCATTCGCACGCTCGCCCGTGCACTGGCCGCTCGCCTCGACACTGCTGTCGAGGTAGAGGTTCTGGGCTAGGACCTTGAGGTCCCAGTACAAAAACATCGCCCGTGTGGTCAAGCCGCACGGAAGGAAGGGGGAGGTCCTCGCGCAGCCGCTGCGGGGGCTTCCTTCTGTATTAGAGCCGGGTATGCGCGTCGCCCTGACGCCGCCGGCGCTCAAGCGCGACCGTTTTTGCACGGTCGTGTCCGTCACCGATACGGGCGATGGCGATCTGGTCTCGTTTGAGGGCATTGACGACTTAACGGCCGCCGAGGGCATCACGGGATGCTACGTGCTGGCAAATCGTGACGACTTTGAGCTCGATTCGCTCGACGCTGCCTATACCGACTTGATGGGTCGCGAGGTGGTCGATGAGCGCTTCGGTTCGCTCGGCACGATCGTCGAGATCATGTCGACGCCCGCTAACGATGTTTGGGTTGTCGAGGGTGATCGGTACGGCGAGGTACTGATTCCCGTGATCGAGCAGGTCGTGCTCGATCTTCCCGACACTGGAACAATTTCCGTCCACGTTATGGACGGCCTGATCGATATGGACAAGTAGGGAGGACAACATGCTGATTGAGACCCTTTCGGTCTTTCCCGAGATGTTTGAGCCCGTCATGTCCACATCGATTTTGGGCCGCGCCCGCAAGGCCGGCCTTTTTGATTTTAAGGCGTATAACCTGCGCGACTGGACGCACGACCGCCATCGTACCGTCGATGACGAGCCGTACGGCGGCGGGCAGGGCATGCTCATGAAGGTCGAGCCTATCGCCGAGGCCATCGAGGCCATTAGCGCGGAGGGCCCCAAGCCGACGGTGGTGTTCTTCACCCCGTGCGGCGAGCCTTTTACGCAGCATGTGGCCGAGCGCCTGCTCAAAAGCGAGCGCTTGCTGTTTGTGTGCAGCCGTTACGAGGGTGTCGACGAGCGTGCCTATGCGTATGCCGACGAGCGCCTGTCGATCGGCGATTACGTGCTCACGGGCGGCGAGCTTCCCGCTATGGTCGTTGCCGATGCTGTCGTACGCCTGATTCCCGGCGCCCTTGGTGACGAGATGAGCAACGTCGACGAGTCGTTCTCGACCGCCGAGGACGGAGGCCTGCTCGAGTATGCGCAGTACACTCGCCCTGCTGAATTCAACGGCGAGGGCGTGCCGCCGGTGCTCGTGAGCGGCGATCACGCTAAGGTCGATGCCTGGCGCCGCAAGAATGCCATCGAGCGCACCTGTCGTTGGCGTCCCGATCTGATCGAGACGGCGCGGCTTACGCCCCAGGAGCGCGCATACGCGCAGGAGATTCTGGACGCTTCGTATTCGCAGAGCGAGGAGTGAGAATGGTTCCATCGCAGCATTCCGCGTTGAGGGGCGCTTTTGAGTGGGTCGCGGTCATCGCGATCGCGCTCGTGGCCACCTTCCTGATCCGCACCTTTGTGGTCGAGCCCTTTGTGGTACCCACCGGCTCCATGGAGGACACGATCGAGATTGGCGACCAGATCCTGGCACAAAAGGTGAGCCTCGAGCTCGGTCAGCCCGTCAAACAGGGCGATATCGTGGTGTTCCACAACCCCGATGCCACTTCCGAGCATGATGTTCTTGTCAAGCGTGTTATTGCCACGGCCGGCCAGACGGTCGACCTGCAGGACGGCAAGGTCGTCGTCGACGGCCAGGCCGTCGATGAGGACTATACGACCGGCATGAGTTGGCCGCTTTCGGTCCAAGCGCCTGGCGCCCAGGTGAGTTATCCCTACACCGTTCCCGACGGGTGCGTGTGGGTGATGGGCGACAACCGCGAAAACTCTGCCGACTCGCGCTACTTTGGTCCCGTCGATCGCTCTGATTTGATCGCTGTGGCGCTTGTGCGCTACTGGCCGCTCAACCGCATCGGCGCTATCGACTAAAAACCGCTATAGTACAGTACCTAACCGTGTAATCGTTTCGACGAGGGGATATTAGAGGCATGAACGCTTCATCGCTTTCCTTCCAAGACATCATCCTGCGCCTCCAGCAGTACTGGGGCGAGCAGGGCTGCGTCATTATGCAGCCCTATGACTCCGAGGTCGGTGCCGGTACCTTCCATACCGCGACCACGCTGCGCTCGCTCGGTCCCGCCGAATGGCGCACCTGCTATGCGCAGCCCTGCCGCCGTCCCGCCGACGGCCGCTACGGCGAGAACCCTAACCGCATGCAGCACTACTATCAGTTCCAGGTGCTCATTAAGCCCTCTCCGGTTAATGCTCAGGAGCTTTACCTGGGGTCTCTTGCTGCCATTGGCCTGGACCCCAACGACCATGACGTCCGTTTTGTCGAGGACGACTGGGAGAGCCCGACGCTGGGCGCCTGGGGCCTTGGCTGGGAGGTCTGGCTCAACGGCATGGAGGTCACGCAGTTTACGTACTTCCAGCAGGTGGGCGGTATCGAGGTCGACCCCGTGCCCGTCGAGATCACCTATGGCCTGGAGCGTATCGCCATGTACGCTCAGGGCGTCAACTCGGTCTACGATCTGGTGTGGAGCTATCTGCCCGACGGCACGCCCATGACCTACGGCGACGTGTTCCTCGAGAACGAGCGCGAGTTCAGTGCCTATAACTTTGAGGTCGCCAACGTCGAGATGATGCGTCAGAAGTTTGACGACTACGAGGCCGAGTGCCATTCCTGCCTGGAGCGCAAGCTGCCGTTGCCGGCGTACGACTGTGTCATGAAGTGCAGCCACGCCTTCAACCTGCTCGATGCCCGCGGCGCCCTGTCCGCGGTCGAGCGTGCCAACTACATCCTGCGCGTCCGCGCCGTCGCCAAGGCGTGCTGCGAGGCCTACATGGCCGAGGTCGCCGGAGTGAACGAGAATGCCGACCAGGAAGGCGAGGTGGCGTAAGCCATGGCAGACGCTAAGGATTTCCTGTTTGAGATCGGTACGGAGGAAATGCCCTCTGCACCGCTGAACAATGCCGTCAAGCAGCTTGGTACCATGATCGCCAAGGGTCTCGACGAGGCCGGTCTGGCCCACGGCGAGGTCCGCGTGATCTCGAGCCCGCGTCGCCTGGCTGCGCTCGTTGCCGACGTTGCCACCGCGACCGATGAGGTTCACGAGGTCAAGCGTGGCCCCGCGGCAAACATCGCCTTCGACGCTGACGGTAACGCCACCAAGGCCGCCCAGGGCTTCGCCCGCAAGTGCGGTGTGGCTGCCGAGGACCTGGTCCGTCGTGAGGATACCGACGGTCGCGAGTATGTCTTTGCCGAGAAGAACATTCCCTCCGCACCGGCAACCCCGATCCTGACGGCCCTGTGCGAGAAGACCATTGCCGGCCTGCAGTGGCCCAACTACCGCTCCCAGCGCTGGGGCCACGAGCACGCGACGTTCGTGCGCCCGGTCCGCTGGATTTGCTGCCTTCTGGGCGAGGATGTTGTGCCTGTGTCATTTGCCGACGTGACGAGCGGCAACACCACGCGCGGCCATCGCGTGCTCGGCCCCGGTGACCACGTTGTCGCCAGCCCCGCCGCCTACGAGCAGGTACTCGAGGACGCCGGCGTGCTTTCTGCCGAGCGCCGTCGCGAGGCCATCCTTGCCGGTATCTCCGAGGTCGAGGCCGCTCGCCCCGGCTGCCATGTCGATACGCCCAAGAAGGTCTTTGAGGAGGTCATTAACCTCTGCGAGTGGCCGACGGTGCTCGTCGGTACTTTCGACGAGGAGTTCCTCAAGGTCCCGCACGAGATTATCTGCGAGTCCATGCTCACCAACCAGCGCTACTTCCCGATCTATGACGGCGAGGGCAAGCTGACGCGTGAGTTCGTGGTCGTCTCCAACAGCAAGCCCGAGAACGCCGAGCGAGTGATCGACGGTAACGAGCGCGTCGTGCGCGCCCGTCTGGACGACGCTAAGTTCTTCTACGAGGAGGACCTGAAGATCTCCCTCGACGAGTTCCGTGAGCGTCTGTCCAAGGTTGCCTTCCAGGAGAAGCTCGGTAGCGTGCTCGCCAAGTCCGAGCGCATCGAGCAGCTCGCGCTCGCTATCGCCCGCGAGGCTCACCTGGGCGCCCATCTTGCCGCCGACGCTGCTTGCGCCGCACACCTGTGCAAGGCAGACCTGGTGTCCAACGCCGTCGTCGAGTTCACGAGCCAGCAGGGCGTGATGGGCGGTTATTACGCGACCGCGATGGGGGAGAACGACGAGGTCGCCCATGCTATTCGCGATCACTATCGTCCCCGTTTTGCCGGTGACGAGCTGCCCGAGGGCACCGCTGGCTGCATCGTGGCCTGCGCCGACAAGCTCGATACCATCGCCGGTATCTTTGCCATCGGCGAGCCCCCGACCGGCTCCTCCGACCCCTACGCGCTGCGTCGTGCCGCTATCGGCATTATCAACATCCTGCGCGACCGTCTGCCGATCGACCCCACGTCGCTCATCGACTTTGCCCTCGAACTCTACAGTGAGCAGGGCATTGAGTTCGACGCCGCCGAGGTCGCCCAGCAGGTTCGTGACTTCTTCCATGGCCGCCTGGTGAGCATGGCCCGCGACGAAAAGATTCCGGCCGATACCGTCGCCGCCGTCTCCGCGGTGCA
>CABPXT010000017.1:0-20229 GCA_902461405.1 uncultured Collinsella sp. | reverse complement strand
GGGTACCGCCTCGCGGTGACATCGTTTTTATGTCAACCTTGGTCTAACAGAGCCAAAGCAAAACACGGCGTGCTCGTCGTCGACCGGTTTGATGGTCGATGAGAACGTGACGGTGCCTCCGTGCTTGTTGTACTTGATGCTGTTGTCGAGCAGGTTGACAAGGATCTGCCGAATATGGGTGGGGCTGCCGATCATATATTGGTCGACAGCGTAGGGCTCGCTGGTGTCGAGCATGGTTATGCCGCGGTCCGATGCGCGGAGCTTGCACAGTACGAGCGCATTGTCGCACAGCTCTTTAAGGTTGAATGATTCGTGCTCGAGCGTCACTTTGCACTCCTCGATCCTGCCCATCTCGAGGATGTCGTTAATCAGTGACAGCAGGTGATTGGCGGCAACGCGCGCCTTGGCGCGGCTTTCGCGGGCGACCTGCATGTCGCCTTCTCTCAATTCCTCAATTTCGATAAGGCCTAGGATGCCGTTGAGCGGCGTGCGGATGTCGTGGCTCATGCGCGTGAGGAAAGCGGTTTTGGCGGCGTTGGCGGCATCAGCTTTCTGCCGTTCCTCCTGTGCGCGGTAAAGCGACCAGACAAGGATGGCGATGCTGGTGAGCAAGATGCAGATGATAACAGTCGCAATGGCGGTGCGGTTACGATAGAAAAACTGGAACGTGTCCGATTCTTGCGCCGAGTACGATGTGGGGAAATAGCTGTTTGCAGAGAGCGATTCACCTGCATTGACGATGCCCTTATTGATGATTCCCAGCAGCTCGGGCTTGCCGCGCGAAATTAAACACGATAGCTGCGCCGTGTTGGTGAGTTCCTGTGTTTCGAAATCCTCGATGTCGTAGGTGTCGCGGAGAGTTTCCAGGCGCGTGCTGGGGACAATGATGCAACGTGCCTTCCCCTCATTGAGGGCTTTGAGCACCTCGCCGTCATTCGAGTACTCGGTTACTGTTGCGTTCGGGAAGAGACTTTCGAGCTCAAAACGGTTAACGATTGTGCTCTTTGTACAAGCGATGTTCTTAAGGTCGCTGTTCAGGTTTTTGCCACTGTGAATGGCGGTCAGCGAAACCGTTCCCATCGAGTTTGACTGGATGACTCCTGTCTGCTCGGCGAGCCAGTAGTCGCGAAACAATGGCAGGGCGACATCGATGGTTCCGTTGGAAAGGGCTTTGATCATTTGCCTGTTGTTCGAGAGTGCGATTGTTTTGACCGTAATACCAAACTTGTCGTGCAACGTCGTTGCAAGCGAGGCGAGCGATCCTTCCATCTCGCCGTCGTCATTTTGCGTGCAGTAGGGAAGTTGGTTTTTAAGATAGCCGAGCGTGATGGTATTGCCGTTTGCTTTGAGCCAGGTGGTCTCGGGGCCGGTGAGCGATGACGAGCCACTGTTTTGGGTCGAGTAACTCGATTTGACTTCCTCGTTATAGCGCGGGTTATCGCGGGCGATGGTCGTCATGGCGGCGTTGATGTCGTTCATCAGATCGGGGCGGCTTTTGGGAACGGCAAAATAGTAGTCGCTCGAGCCTACGTAGAACATGGGTGACGCATCGGGCGACGAAATGGTATCGTTCATGATGACGGCGTCGACCTCGCCGTCTGCAAGCGCCTCAAAGAGGGCGCTGCCGGTGTCGATTTCTTTATAGGTGCAGGTGACGCCTTCGTCGGCGAGCCACTGCTGGCCGACGATAGTTTGCATAACGCCAGAGTTGCAGCCGATGGTGAGGCCTTGGAGCGCCTGGGGGTCACCCTTGGCCAGATCGTCGCGGTCGGGCCTGGCGTAGATGTAGTAGCGCTCGGTGCCCTCGGGGTTCGAGGAAAAGAGCAGCTTCTGCTCGCGTTCTGCCGAATACGAGATGTTGGGCATGAGGTCGATTTCGCCTGCTTCGAGCATGTCCATAAGCTCGGAGAAGGTGCCGCTAACGTATTCGTATTGCCAGCCCTTTGTGTAATACGAGAGGGTCTGGAGGTACTCGTAGCCCCACCCCGAGAGTCGCTCGCCCGGCATGCCTTCCTGGAAGCCTTTGTTGTTGACGAGCCAGCCAACGCGGACCGTCTTGACCTGCTGGTCGGAGTCGGCGGCAAAGGCGGGGGCGGGCATGACGGCGCTCAGTATGGCGAGCGCGGCAAGCGCGACGGCCAGGGTGCGATATAGAGCCAAGCGAAGGACGGCGGAAGGTTTCACATGAAATCCTATCGAGTTGAGACAGTTTCGCATAAGGATACCAGCTCAGCCTGCCCATTCAGCCGCCGCACCGCTAAACGGTTAGGTAGTCATTGGGGACGTTCTTAACTGACTAGTCGTTTAAGAACGTCCCCAATGACTAGTTCCGTTTGCGGGGGAGGCGTGGGACAATACCGAGCGAATGTGATTGGGCGTCTGGGAAAAGGGGTCGCGATGAACAAGTTGAGGACGCTTGCCGACGTGTTGCGCCAGGCTGGCTTTGCGCGCATCACGGGCCTGTTTCTCGTCTTCTATCTGCTGTGCTCGACGGCCGTCTGGCTGTCCGAGCCCACGACCCTTACGTTTGGCGACGGCCTCTGGTTTAGCTTTGAGACCGTATCGACGATCGGCTTCGGTGATATCCCGGCCGAGACGCCGGTTGCCCGCGTTATCACCGTCGTTTTGAGCGTCATCAGCATCTTCTACATCGCCATGCTCACGGGCGTGGCGGTGAACTACTGCAACACGCTCATCAAGATGCGCCAAAAGGACACCATGGCGCGCTTTATGGATGATCTGGAGCATTTGGAAGAGCTCGATCGTGACGAGCTTGCCGACCTATCGTGCCGTGTGCGCGAATATCGCCGACGCCAACGCTAGAACGGGCGCCGCGCGTCACGACGAGGGGGACTGAATATGAATATCACGGTATACCTGGGTGCCAGCGTCGGCAATGACCCGGCGTTTCTGCCCGCGGTGCAGGAGCTGGGCGACTGGATTGGCGCTAACGGACACGCGTTGGTATACGGCGGGTCCAAGTCGGGTCTGATGGGTGCGCTCGCCGATAGCGTACTCGAGGCAGGTGGACACGTGACGGGTGTTGAACCGAGCTTTTTTATCGAGGCCGAGTTTCAACATGACGGTATCGACGACCTCATCGTGACGAGTGACATGGCCGAACGCAAGGCCAAGATGATTGAGCTCGGTGACGCGTTCATCGCCTTTCCCGGTGGGACGGGTACGCTCGAGGAGATTGCCGAGGTCATGTCCGCCGTGTCGTTGGGGCATCTCGATGCGCCGTGCATTCTGTACAACCTTGGGGGCTACTACAACGATCTTAAGGCGTTGCTCGAGCACATGATTGATAAAGGGCTTTCGAGCCCGAGGCGCCAGCACGGCATCTACTTTGCCGACGATTTGCGCGAGATTGCCTCGATTATCAACGGATAAGTCTTGAGCCTGCCCCACTATGACTCCCAATGGTGCCGTTTGCGGCGCAGACGGTTGGCTCGTTCGGGTAACGCTCGCTCTACAATAAAACGTATCTTTGCCGAATTTGACCACGGGAGGTCCCGATGGATAGTCTTGCAAAACCCAAAAACCGTGCGCTGTTTTTAGTTAGCGTTGCCGTGACCGGTGCGTTCGCAGGCGCCGCGGTCTGGCTGTTCTTTTTTGCGATGGAGCACGGTGTCGACTATCTATGGACCGAGATTCCGCACGCGCTGGGCGTCGCTTCGCCTGAGCTCGCGAGCGGCCCGTTCGGTTTTCTGCCGTACCCGTTTTTTGTCTGCTTGCTGGGCGGCCTGCTGATCGGTCTGTACGAAAAGATTACGGGCACCAAGACCGATGACCTCAACCAGGTGATGGCCAAGGTTAAACAAGACGGTCGCTACCCGTACGACAACCTCGGCAAGCTTTCGCTTGCGGCATTGCTGCCGCTGCTGTTTGGCGGAAGTATTGGACCGGAGGCCGGCCTGACCGGAGTTATCGCGGGTCTGTGCAGCTGGGTCGGCGACCGCATGCGTCGCTTTGGCGCCGAGTTTAGGGAGCTCACGCTGCTGGGCACCCAGGCTGCCCTGACGGCGCTCTTTACCGCGCCCGTGTTTGGCTTTGTGGCGCCGCTCGCCGGTAGCGCCGACGGCCAGGGCGCTGGCGAGGACTCCGCGTCCGATGAGATCACCATCAAGCTGCCCAAGGCGCAAAAGACCGTGGTCTACGGCATCGCGATTGCCGGCGGTCTGGGCACCTATCTGCTGCTCGGCCAGCTTATGGGCGGCGGCATGGGCATGCCCAGGTTCGAGGCCGCCCAGGTGGGTAACCTGGAACTTGTCTGGCTCATTCCGCTGGCGTTGGTCGGCACCGTATGCGGTTGGCTGTACTTTGTCTCTGAGCATGCGAGCGAGGCACTGTCCCATGCAATAGGGGAGCGCCCGGTCGTCAAGGCCATGCTGGCCGGCCTGGCGCTCGCCATCTGTGGCACGGTCCTGCCCTACACCATGTTTGCCGGCGAGACCCAGGCCGATGTGCTCATGGAAACCTATCTGACCATTCCCGCTGGCGTGCTTATCGCGACCGGTCTTGTTAAGGCCATGCTGACGCCCGCCCTCATCAACCTTGGTTGGCGCGGCGGCCACTTCTTCCCGGTTATCTTCTCGGGTGTGAGCCTGGGCTATGGCCTTGCCATCCTCACTGGCGCCGATCCGGTCTTTTGTGTCGCCGTCTGCACGGCATCGACGATGGGTGCCGTTATGCGCCAGCCGGTCATGGTCGTGGGCCTGCTGCTCATGTGTTTCCCGCTCAAGGGCATTGTCTGCATGATTATCGCTGCAGCCATCGCCGCCGGCATTCCGCTGCCCAAGCCGCTGCGCAAGTAGTACGGTGGCGCACGCCGGGGACATGCCGTTTGTCATGGATTTGCGGATGGGCGATTGCGACCGATTGTGGCCTACGTGGGTCAAGTTTCGTGTGGCTACAAATCGCGTGCTCGATAGACCTTGGTGCTGACGGTGCAGCTGATTGCACATAGCGCGAGGGCCAGTACGGCAATTCCTGCGCACAGGCAGCCGAGGACGGCAGGATTGGGATTCGCCCCAGCAATCGACATGAGCCAGTTGCTGATGGGGTTGGAGGAGCTCAGCGTGGCCATGGCAAGGCATCCGAGCAGGGCAAACAGGCCGACGGAAAGGCGCAGCGCCTCCATGTGTCCAAATCGAAAGAACAGCGGCTGTGCCAGAAACACCATCATGAGGGAGATGAGCATCGATGCGGCGGAGGCTATTGTGGTCTCAAAGACGATCTGTCCCGTCGAGGGCATGCCCGTGTGATCGAAGAACGGAAGAGTGATGGTGCTCAAAAGCACGGTCGCACACGCCATGATGGCCGAGAAGGCAACAATGCAGAGGTAACGTGCGCAGATGATGTCTTTGCGCGAGAGGGGCAGCGTTGCCCGATAGCGCTCCCATCCGTTTTGATTGTCGTAGCCGGCCAGCGAGTTCATGACCACGATGGGCGACATGGCACTGACCGCGCAGGCGCCGGCGCTCATACTGGCATCGCCATCCGATGCGTTGGCGAGGGTCAATACGACGAAGATGAACAGGCCGACGCCCGCGATGCTCGGGACAAGCGTGCGGACGATGGCGAGCTCAGACATAAAGGCGCGTTTCATTTCGAAGCCCCTTTCAGTATGAGGCGAAGATAGTCATCAATGGTTGTCCGGTCGCAGGGAATCTCGGGGAAGGCCTCGAGCGCCTCGCGACGGTTGGGTACGAGCACGTCCACGCTATAGGCGTGGTGGGCGGCGCGGGCACCTTCGACGCAAGCCATAAGCTCTGCGGCCTGTGCTTGGGTGCAGTGGGCGATGCCGGCTCGGTCGGTAATGTCCTCGCGCGGCAGGTCAAACACAATCGAGCCGTTATCGATGCAGATGACGCGGTCGGCAGTGCGATCGAGGTCGGATGTAATGTGGCTCGAGAGCAGCACGCTGTGCTGGCCGTCGGCGACAAAGGCAAGCAACTCGTCGAGCAGTTCCTCGCGCGCCATGGGATCGAGGCCCGCGGTGGCTTCGTCCAAAACGAGCAGCTTGGCATTGTGGCTGAGCGCACAGGCGAGCTGCAGCTTCATGCCCATGCCGCGGGAGAGGTCCTTGACCTTCGTCTTGGGATCGAGGCCAAATCGGTCGATGAATCCGGCGAACGTTTCGCAGCTCCACGTGGGGTATGCCGGGCCTACGAGCCTCTCGATCTGGCCCACCTTGAGCGTGGAGGGGAAGGGGCATGTGTCCAGGACAAGACCGACGCGGGAGCGCAGATGGCTTTGCGATTCATCGGGCGTGTCGGCGCCATAGCGCTGCCCAAACAGGTGTACCTCGCCGGCATCGAGCTTTATAAGCCCGAGTGCGGCTCGAATCGTCGTTGTCTTGCCGGCACCGTTTGCTCCCACAAAGCCGACAATTTGGCCGGGCTCCACAGCAAGCGTGACGTCGCGCAACGAAAAACGGTCGCTCACGCGGCGCGATACGCCTTTGAGTTCTAGCAAATTTTGCATGGTATAGCCTTTCTTGCAGATGGCTACTGCATGGTTTCGGGGGCTACGAGGTCGAGCATCTCGTGCAGCTTGTCGCGCGTGACGCCCAAGGCTTCGGCTTGGTTCGCCGCTTTCGCAAGCAGCTCTTCGATATGGCAGAGCTGGTTTTCGCGCAAGAGCTCCTGGTTGCCCTCGGCGACAAAACAGCCCTTGCCCTGCACGGTGCAGATAAACCCGAGCTGCTCCAGGTCGGCGTAGGCGCGCTTGGTGGTGATGACACTCACGCCAAGATCGCTCGCGAGTGCACGGATGCTGGGGAGTTTGGCTCCCGCAGCGAGCGCGCCCGAAAGGATCTGAGCTTTGACTTGCGAGGCTATTTGCTCGTAGATGGGCTTGTCGCTCGAATTGGATAGGATGATGTCCACAGCGGCTCCTTAGCTGTTGGGCTACACGTGTATATAACCGGTAAGCACAGTATATATACACTATGCACAGTTATGCAAGAGGTAAATAGGGATTGTCCGCTCGTTCATTCATCTCAATCTGTAACATCTGGAACCGGTTTGGACGGCTACCTGTTACAGATTGAGATTTTGCTGGCGGACCCCATTTGGTTGTCTCAATCTGTAACAACTGGAGAAGTTTTTGGCTGCTAGATGTTACAGATCGAGATCTTTCTGGGACGCCCACCTGTTTGTCTAAATCTGTAACAGGTAGAGGTTCAAAAACCGTCTAGATGTTACAGATCGAGACAAACTGCTGCGGAGCGCCGCCATCGACTGCTACCCTAGGCCCCAACTGATGAATTTGTCCTGATAGGTGTCCTATGGCGAGGTTTCACGGCTACAATAGGGCGGTTACAACGACGTAATGCACTCAATGCAAGAAAGGATCCGCATGGCAAGCCTGTCGGATGAAATCTCGTCGCGCCGCACATTCGCGATCATCAGCCACCCGGACGCCGGTAAGACCACGCTTACCGAGAAGCTGCTGCTCTATACCGGCAGCATCCAGACTGCCGGCTCGGTCAAGGGCAAGAGCTCGGCCAAGCATGCCGTCTCGGACTGGATGGACATCGAGAAGGAGCGCGGCATTTCCGTTACCTCCTCGGTGCTGCAGTTCACCTATAACGGCGCATGCGTCAACATCCTCGATACCCCCGGCCACCAGGACTTCTCGGAGGATACCTACCGTACCCTTATGGCCGCCGACGCCGCAGTCATGGTCATCGACGGCGCTAAGGGCGTCGAGGCCCAGACCAAAAAGCTCTTTAAGGTCTGTACGCTGCGCCATATTCCCATCTTCACCTTTGTGAATAAGCTCGACCACGAGGCTCGCGATCCGTTTGAGCTCATGGAAGAGATCGAGAACGTCCTGGGTATCAATACGTATCCCATGAACTGGCCGATCGGCAGCGGCCGCAACTTCCGCGGCGTGTTCGACCGTCAGACCCGTCGCGTCATTGCCTTTGAGGGCGACGGCCACGCCAACGCCACCAAGAAGGTCGCCGAGGTCGAGGCCGAGCTGGGCGATCCTTCCATGGACGAGCTTATTGGCGAAGAGAACCATAAGAACCTGATGGACGACATCGAGCTGCTCGATGGCGCCGGCGACGAGCTCGACTTGGATGCTGTGGCCTGCGGCAAGCTGAGCCCGGCGTTCTTTGGCTCGGCGCTCACCAACTTTGGTGTGGAGCCCTTCCTCAAGGAGTTCCTGCGCCTGGCCCCGACGCCGCGCGCCTATATCGATACGCTCACCAGCGAGCCGGTCGATCCCTGCCGCGACGACTTTAGCGGCTTTGTGTTTAAGATCCAGGCCAACATGGACAAGAACCACCGCGACCGCATCGCCTTTGTGCGCATTTGCTCGGGCAAGTTCGAGCGCGGCATGGACGCCTTCCACGTGCAGGGCAACCGTAAACTCAAGCTTGCCACGGGCACGTCGATGATGGCCGATGACCGCGCCATCGTGGACGAGGCGTACGCGGGCGATATCGTGGGCCTGTTCGATCCGGGTATCTTTAGCATCGGTGACACCGTGTGCTCTGGCAAGCGCCACGTGCAGTATCCGCAGATCCCGACGTTTGCCCCCGAGATGTTCGCTCGCATTACGCAGGTCGACACGCTCAAGCGCAAGCAGTTCGTCAAGGGTATGGAGGAGCTTGCCCAGGAGGGCGCCATCCAGATCTTCCGCGAGCTTGGTGCCGGCATGGAGAGCGTCATCGTGGGCGTGGTCGGCGTACTGCAGTTTGAGGTGCTCGAGCGCCGCCTCAAGGCCGAATATCGTGTTGAGGTTCGTCGCCAGCCGCTGCCCTATACGGACATTCGCTGGATCCAGAACGACCCTGATACCATTGACATTCCGGCTCTTTCGCTCACGCGCGACACCCTGCGCGTCGAGGACATGCGCGGCGGTAAGCTGCTGCTGTTCACGAGCCCGTGGAACGTGGATTGGGCAACCGACCACAACCCCGACCTTATCCTGTCGGAGTTTGGCAACGTAGCGTTTTAACGCATCGGCGCGGTGGCCCTGCGGGGCTGCCGCGCCGTTTACTTGCCTGATGCCGTATGAGCGGCTATCATACCCACCGTCGTCTCAAGACCGGGGCGTCCGAGCAGTTCGGGTCCGATATCCTGCTCGTTAAACCTAAAACCAAAGGAGTACATAATGATCAAGAAGGTCATGGAGGACTACAAGGTCCTGTTGCGGAGCATTCCCGCGGCAACGGTTTCGCTGTTTTTCGTGAGCGTCATCATGATGAACCTGCTGGCCAACAAAGAGCTCATCAGCCTGCCGTATCTGGCACTCGATTGCGGCTTTGTGGTGAGCTGGGTTTCGTTTTTGTGCCAGGACATGATCTGCAAGCGCTTTGGCGCCAAGGCATCCATCAAAATCTCTATCCTCGCGCTGCTGGTCAACCTGGCCGTGAGCCTGTGCTTTTGGGCATGCTCGCTCACGCCCGGCATGTGGGGCGCCTACTACGACACGGGCATGATCGAGGTCAACAGCGCCCTTAACGCCACCATTGGCGGCACCTGGTACGTGGTGCTGGGCTCTTCGCTGGCAATGCTCGTTTCTGCCGTGGTTAATTCCACGCTCAACCAGTCGCTCGGACGTATGCTCAAAAAGAATAACTTTGCGAGCTTTGCCTTCCGCTCTTATGTGTCCACGGGTGTTGGCCAGTTTATCGACAACTTGGTCTTTGCCATTGTGGTGAGCCACACGTTCTTTGGTTGGACCTGGGTGCAGGTCCTTATGTGCTCGCTGACCGGCGCTGTTGCCGAGCTGCTGTGCGAGGTCTTTCTGAGCCCCGTGGGCTATAAGGTCGTGCGCGGCTGGGAGCGCGAGAATGTGGGCTCCGAGTACCTCGAGCGCCACGCAACCGCCTAAGGAGCAAGTATGCGGGTTTTGATCACGGGCGCTTCGGGCGGTATCGGAGCCGCGTGCGTGCAGCGCTTTTTGGACGAGGGCCACGAGGTCGTGGGCTTTGACCTGCTGCCGGCGGCGATCGAACACGAGCGCTACCGCCATCTGATCGTTGATGTCCGCGAGCCGGACTCGTTTCCAGTTGACCTTGAACCCCAGGTAATCGTGAACGTTGCCGGTACGCAGGATTCGGCCGATGACATTGCCGCCAACCTGCGTGGCACCATCAACGTGACTGAGCGCTACGCCTTTGTGGGAGAGGGGCTTGTCGCCAAGCCAGCGCCTGCTATCCAATCCGTGGTCAATGTGGGGTCGGCGAGCGGACATACGGGATCGGAGTTTCCCGCCTATGCTGCCAGCAAGGGCGGCGTTATCGCCTACACCAAGAACCTTGCAAACCGCCTGGCGCCGCAGGCCATCGCCAACAGTGTGGACCCGGGCGGCGTTATCACGCCGCTCAACCGTTGCGTGATGGAAGACGAACGCCTGTGGAACCAGATTATGGAGCTTACGCCGCTTAAGCGATGGGCCACCGCCCAAGAGATCGCCGAGTGGATCTACTTTGTGGGCGTGACCAACCGTTTTATGACCGGGCAGAGCCTGCTGATCGATGGCGGCGAGGCCGGCCGCACACAATTTATTTGGCCCGAATAGGAAACGCGCCCGATGGAAAGCCGTCGGGCGCGTTTTTGATGTATCGGTTTTTAGCCGAGGCAAGTCCAGTTGACGGGGGTCGAGCCGTGCTGTTCAAGTAGCCGATTGGCAGCGGAGAAGGGGCGCGACCCTATAAAGGCGGGGAGTTCTGCCGTGGCACGGTTGGCCGAAAGCGGCGAGGGGTGCGTAGAGGCCAGGCAGAACTTGCCGGTTGCCTTGCCCGCGCCGATTGCGTCGAGCTTGCCCTCAACCATTTGCTGGGCAAAGCGTCCCCATGCCAAAAAGACGACCGGTTGGGGCAGCAGGCAGCAGCGTTCGATAACATAGTCGGTGAGCGTGCTCCAGCCCAGTTTGGCGTGCGAGTTGGCGGCGTGCTCGCGCACGGTGAGCGTGGTGTTGAGGAGCAGGACGCCCTGTTGTGCCCATGGGGTTAGGTCTCCCGTGGCGGGAATGGGGCAACCCAGATCGGCGTTGAGTTCCTTATAGATGTTGCGCAGACTCGGCGGCAACTTGGTTTGCGTCGCGGGGACCGAGAACGATAACCCCATGGCCTGGTTGGGTCCGTGATAGGGATCTTGACCCAAAATGACAACCTTGACCTGGTTGGCCGGCGTATAGGCGAGGGCATTGAGGATGTCGTCTTGTGCCGGGTAGATAGTCTGCTCGGCACGTAAAAGGGCGATGCGCTCGAGCAGCTGGTTCGTCGTGTCACGTACCGGCTGCGGCGCATCGCCCAACCAAGTTGTTATGTTGCGGTCGCGAGTTGCGGTGTCCATGGGGCTCCTTTATGGCAGATGCTCTGTTGGCATCTATTGTAAAGGCGCACCGGTTGCCTTTATGCCGCGGCTGCATGAAGAGTGGGGTCTACGAGACGCGCTCGGGCGCTCCTGCCATGTGAGCGTGTCCTTGCGAGCGAAGGCACGGGAGCTCGACGGTTGCCACCATCACGCCGGTGAGGATGAGGGCGGCGCCAAAGAAGGCGATGGGGCTCGGGACCTCGCCGACCAGGAAGAATGAGAAGACGGCGGAGCAGACCGGCTCGAGCGAGAAGGCAAAGCCGGTGGTCTCGGCGGGCACGTGGGGCTGCACGAGCGTCTGGGTGATAAAGCCGTAGGCAGAGCAGATGAGTGCGAGCGCGATGACCACGACGATCTCGTTGGGCGTGCTGGGAAGCGTGAAACCGCCAAAGACGAATGCGGCGATGCCCGAGAACAGGCCGCCAAAGCCCAGCTGCCAAACGCCCAGAGCCAGCGGGTCGACATCTTCGACAAAGCGCTTCGCCACAATGATGTGGCCGGCATAGACAAAGGCCGAGAGCAGCATAATGATCGCACCGGGATTCAGGCTGGTAAAGTCGGCGCCCGAGAGCAGCAGCATACCGCAGGTGACGATGGCAGTGCCGATGAGCACCTTGCGCTCGGGGGCGCGGCGCAGCAGGGCCGCGTTGGCAAACGGCACGATCACGACCGTCAGACTCTGCAAAAAGCCGGCGGTGGAGGCGGAGGTGAGGCTGGAACCCAGACACATGCAGGTGAGCTCGGTTGCCATGATGGCGCCGATGATGGCGGCGCGAACCATAAGGTCGCGGTTAATGCGCAACGCGCGCTTGTGGAAGAGCAGCAGGCAGGCCGCAAAGGCGATGATGCAGCGCAGCGCAACGATGCTCGTGGCGTTCATGCTGTCCATGCCGATCTTCATAAGGGGGTACGAAAAGCCCCATGCGACGGGAACGGAAAATGAGAGCGCGATTGCTTTTTTGCGATCCATGGGACTCCTTTTGTTACAGAACGGTTTCGCAAAAAGGATTCTGCTCCCAGATTTGGATGTAGTAAAGCGAATGTATCTTCAGTATGATTAAGAAATACTAATGTTGCTAGATAAAGCGCTGGCAAAACGTTTTACGGCTACATCGATGTGGAGGCACGATGGCATCGCGATATCAGATTGTATGTATGGTGGTCGATTGCGGCAGTCTGAAGGGCGCGGCCGACGAGCTGGGCTATACGCAAAGCGCGGTGAGCCAGGCCGTCAAAGCGCTCGAGCGCGAGCTGGGTACCACGCTTATCGAGCGCGGCAAGCAGGGCGTTTCGCTTACGCGCGACGGCAAGCAGTACCTGCCGTATCTGCGCCAGATTGTAACTGCCGAGGCCGAGCTTGAGGGCAAGCGTCAGGAGTTGCTGGGACTCTCCTCGACTGATATTCGAATCGCGACGTTTACTAACGTGAGTCGCACCGTATTGCCGCGCGTGATTCGCGACTTTGGGGCTCTGCATCCGGGCGTGCACTTTACCCTCAAGCAGGGCGATTACACGCGCAACGCCCAGTGGGTGCACGATGGCGTGGTTGACTTTTGCTTTACGGCGCGCGGATTTACCGCCGGGCTCGAGAAGCGCGTGGTCTATCACGACGAGTTGGTGGCGCTGTTGCCGGCCGCGCATCCGCTGACGGCAAAGGAAAAGGTGACGCTCGCCGACCTGGCGTCCGAGCCGTTTGTGCTGCTGGATGAGGGCGAACAGAGCCTGGTGCTCGATGCATTCGCGGCGCATGGGCTGTCGCCGCACGTGACGAGCGAGGTGACCGATGACTACACCATCATGGCGATGGTGGAGGAGGGCCTAGGCGTGAGTATGCTGTATCGCCGTACCGTCGAGGGCATGAGGGCCGATATTCGCGTGCGTCCCATCGTGCACGCTCCCTCGCGTGACGTAGTGGCAGCCTGGCGCAGCTGGGACACCATGCCTATCGCCACGAGGCACTTTATCGACTATATGAGCTCGCATATTGTCAATTAATGACTGGCATGGCGTTGAGTGCGGTGTTTAGCGGGCTGTCGCTTTGGCTTGGGCGGCGCGATAGGTGCGTGCCGGGTGGCAGAGTAGTACCGCCACGACCATAAAGAACGCCGTGGTGCCCAGGCTGATGGGGTAGACCATCATGATGTTCGCAAAGGTGCGGAAGTGCGGGAACACGCAGAATACCCAATAGAAGCGAATACCGCAGACGCAGATCATGGTGATGAGGGCGGGCATGAGCGAGATGCCAAAGCCGCGCAGGTAGCCGGACATGTTTTCGTAGAACATGCTAAAGGCGTAGGCAGGGAAGATCGAGCACACGCGGATATAGCCGATCGAGACGATGTTGGGGTCGCTGTTGAACAGCGCCAGGATTTCGCGTCCCAAGCCTACGATGATGACGATGGTGGTGAGCGCGACGATGCCGCCTTCGACCAGGCAGACCTTGAGCGTCTTGGTGCAGCGGTCGATCTGGCGGGCACCGTGGTTTTGTCCCACAAAGGTGGTGCAAGCCTGGCTAAAGCTGTTGAGCAGGTTGTAGCACACGTACTCCAGGCTCATGGCGGCGCTCGATGCCGCCATGACCTCGGTGCCCAAGCTGTTGATGGCGGACTGGATGATGATGTTGGCGACGGCAAAGACGGCGCTTTGGATGCCGGCGGGCAGGCCGATCTTGACGATGCGCTTGAGGGCGACGGGGTCGATGGCAAGGTCGCGCGGGGTGACGCGAACGACGGAGTCGGTCTTGAGCAGGCGGATAAAGAGCGTAGCGGCGCTGACGGTGTAGGCGATGGCGGTGGCGATGGCGACGCCCGCGACGCCCCAGTGGAGTACGGGGACAAAGATGAGGTCCAGGCCAATGTTGAGGACGGTGGACACGGCAAGCGCCTGCAGCGGCATGCGGGTGATGCCGACGGAGCGGAAGATTGCGGCCTCAAAGTTGTAAAGCAAGATTGAAGGCATGCTGAGCAAAAAGACGCGTAGGTAGAGCGAAGCGAGCGGCATGGTCTCGGCAGGGACGTTGAGCGCGGCGAGCATGGGCTCGGCAAAGATCTCGCCCAGCGCGATGACGACAAAGCCCACGAGCGCCATGAGAATCGAGGTATGGACGGCGCGTTTGACCATGTTCTGATCGTTGCGTCCGATAGCGTTGGCGATGACCACGTTGGAGCCAAGCGACATGCCAATAAACAGGTTGAGCATAAGACTGGTAAGCGGAACATTGGAGCCGACCGCCGCCATGGCGAGGGTTCCCTGGTCGCCCGAGAAGTTACCGATGATGACCGTGGCGATGAGGTTCGACAGCTGCTCTAAGATGCTCGTGGCGGCCACGGGGAAGGCGAACAGGGGAATATTGCGCCACAGCGACCCGGTGGTCATGTCAATGTGCTTGGACGCGGTATCAGTCATACGCTCTCAATCTCTAATATGCTTGTTCACGCTTATTTGCGCAGACGATGATACTCCTAATGCAACCAGCCGGCACTTAGGGACGTTCCTTTTCTGTCGGCAGCTGGGGACACTCCTCGTCTCTTCTATGACTAGGTGGGGAAGGCGTGCGACAATGGTGGGCGTTGTGTTGTTCGCGCTAAGGAGTTGCCATGTTGTTGTGTCCCGTTTGCCATGAACCGTTGGTGGACGACGAGCGCGGTGCTGCATGCGCGGGCGGACACCGATTTGACCGTGCGCGCGAGGGCTATCTCTATCTGCTGCGCTCGTCCAAGAGCGGTGACTCCATGGGCGATCCCAAGTCGCAGGCACGCAGCCGTCGCGACTTTCTGAACCGCGGTTACTATGCGCCGTTGCACGATGCGATGGTCGAGCTGGTGCGCGAGCGGGTGTCTGGTCGTGCCGCGTCAACGAACTGCCCCATGACGTTGCTCGATATTTGCTGTGGCGAGGGCTACTACACCAGCGCCATGGGTGCGGTGCCGGGCGTAGATGCTTACGGTTTCGACCTGGGCAAAGAGATGGTGCGCCTGGCCGCCAAGCGCGGCGATGCGACCTACTTCGTGGCCAACATGAAGGCTATCCCCGTGGCCGATGGCGCCTTCGATATGGTGACCGAGCTCTTCGCTCCCTTTAACGAGCGCGAGTTTGCCCGCGTGCTGGCGCCAGAGGGCTCGCTCTATACCGTGGTGCCGGGTGCCCGCCATCTCTTTGGGCTCAAGGAGGTGCTCTACGACACGCCATATCTCAATGACGAGAAGCTGCCGAAGACTACCGAGCTCGAGTTGGTCGGAACGCAGCGGGTGTCTGCGAACATTACGCTTCAGACCCAGGCTGACATCGAGGCGGTGTTCCAGATGACGCCCTACTACTACCGCACGCGCCCCGCCGACAAAGAGCGCCTGGCAAACCTCGATACCCTTCAGACCGATATCGACTTTATCATCGCCGAGTACCGCCACTAACCTACCAAAAAGGGACAGGTTTATTTTGGCAGGTTTTATCTGGGCAAACGTAAAGGGCCGACCGCGGAGATGCGCGATCGGCCCTTTTTAGTTGCTTGGCTGCAGGGAGCTGTGGGGGCAGGTGCCTACAGACGATCCTTGTTCTCGGCCTTAACGTCGTGTGCCTGCTGAACAAAGAACAGGTCGTACACCACGATGACAAAGGCGCCATAGTTTATGGCGTCGCCGCCAAACGCGGGAAGCGTGAGCACCGCCTGGGCAAGCGTGGCGACTGCAGCAACGATACCGAGCTTAAACGCGCCGTCAACCTGCGAAGGCTTGTTGGCACCCTTGATGCCCGCAACGCCTGCGGCGAGATCGATGAGGCCCTTGGCGATAATCACGGCCGCGGCGAGCATGGCGTTCGATCCGTAGGTGGACTCGAGCTTGCCGGTCGCGATGCCGGCGATTCCAATGACGAGACTGGCGATGCCCAGAACAAAATAAATCAGGGCAAGGATTTTGAGAGTCTTGCGAGTGAAGCTCATGGCTGGTCCTTTCGATACGAGTACGCCAACCTGGCGCACCCTTTGTGCTGCACATATGGTGAAGCACATTGTAGTTCAACGCGGCGATGCATGCGCCTGAAAGCGACTCTTGCCTGTGCGGCCCAACCTTTCAAAAAGGAAAGCTGGGCGTAAGCAAAATCGATGGCAGCGTATGCGCGGCGCTGCGATGATGGGGCCATGGCAAGAGCTGGACCGAAGGAGGGGCCATGATGTACGGGGCCAAGCAAGTGCGCGAGCCGCGTTCGTTAGGAAGGCGTATGGGCGATTCCGTGATCGCTGCCGTGTGCACGGGATTGATGGCGGTGCTTTGCATTGGGATGCTGTGGACCATGTCGCATGTGGGACAATAACGGACGGTTGGGTGCTGGCATAAACGGCGCTCACGTATTCGTTTTGCTTGTTAAGGAGTGTCCATGGGCGTCGTCGATCCCTTTTCTGTTGCTCGGGCCGCGGGGCTTGAGCTGACCGGGAAGTCCGAGGGCCTCACGCTCACCGACGGCACGATGGAGCTGCGTGCCGATTTTGGCCGCATGCTTCCGCGGCTCAAGCAGGGTCGTCTGCAGCAGGAGCTGCTGGTGAAGGCCGCGCGCGCGAAAGGCGTTGAGCATCCGTGGGCAGTCGATGCCACGGCAGGTTTTGGCGAGGATTCGCTGCTGCTGGCGGCCGCGGGCTTTACCGTCGATCTGTATGAACAGGATTGCGTGATCGCGGCGCTCCTCAAGGATGCTTTGGATCGCGCGGCAGATGATCCGGCGCTTGCGGCTGCCGTGGCGCGCATGCGCTTACATGCGGGCGAGGATAGCATTGCCGGCCTTCGCCATACAGCCGAGCTGATCGGGCAGGGCGAGCTCACCGCTCCCGACGTGGTGTATCTGGACCCCATGTTTCCCGAGCGCACCAAGAGCGCGGCGGTGAAAAAGAAGTTTCAACTTTTGCACCATCTGGAGCAGCCGTGCGCCGACGAGGAGACGCTGGTCGAAGCTGCGCTTGCGGTGCACCCGCGCAAGGTCGTTATCAAGCGACCGGTGAAGGGGCCGCTGCTTGCCGGCGTTAAGCCGAGCTATCAGCTTGTGGGCAAGGCCGTTCGTTACGATGTTTTGGTGCCGCCGCGCCCGTAGCTTGTGCACGATGGCTGGCGCTTCGCCAGCGCCGTGCCGATGCGGGGTCTATTTCCAAGGGTGCGACGTCAGGTGCCAGCCGCCGCAGTATTCGCATTTGTAGCAGGCCAAACCACGCCGTCCGCGGTTTTCGCAGTCGGCCATAACGGCCTCGGCTTCGGCGCGTGTGTCGTAACGGTTTTTGCGTTCGCACGACTTGTAGCGCCAGGCTTCATCGCGCTCGGCGTCTAGTGCGTCGCGGCGCTCGTCCTCGCGCGCAAACAGGTCGCCCATATCGCCGCCGGTGGCAGCGCCCAAAAACTCGCTTTTGGCTTTTGACCAGGCGGCTCGCTTTTTGCTCCCCATCTGCTTCGCGCTCCTCTCCAAACGTTAGTATCATTGCTCAATCAAAGTGATACCAATAAACGTGAGGTCGCCGCGTGATGATCAGAAAAACCCTCGATACCGACATTCCCGCCGTCATGGCTATCTATGACGCGGCCCGCGCCTTTATGCGCGCGCATGGCAACGCCACGCAGTGGCCCGAGGGCACGCCTTCGGCCGAGCAGCTGGCTGCCGATATTGCCGCTGGTGGCAGTTACGTGTGCGAAGTCGACGGCCGCGTGGTGGCGACGTTTGCCTTTTTACCGGGTCCGGACGAGTGCTATGACGTGATTGAGGACGGTCAATGGCGCAGCGACACTCCGTATGCCGTGCTGCATCGCGTGGCATCCGACGGCACCGTGCACGGTATCGCGGCGGCGATGTTTGCCTTTGCCAAGGAATGCGCCGACCATCTGCGTATTGACACGCACGAGGACAACTTGCCCATGCAGGGCGCCATCGCCAAGGCGGGGTTCGAGCGTGTCGGTATCGTCTATGTGTCCGACGGCACGGCGCGTGTCGCGTTTGATTGGCTGCGCGAGGCGTAGGAGCCAAGGCACGTATCATCACCCAGCTCAAATAAAAAATGGCCCCGAGTGGGGCCATTTTTGGTAAAACGCGTCGTTGTGGGACTCGCATTGTTACCGCCTCAGATGAGACAGGGCGGGCAAAAGGGGAGGTGCCGGCTTTCGCAAGGCGCGAACCTACGAAAATCGCCGCGCGGCAACGCGGGGCGATGAACTCGGTCGGGGGATAGGGCCCGCTTCGCCCGCCGGCCCGTAAATTGTATCATCCAGTGTGGAACGAGAACGCCCGTTGCCGCGTGCGATGGGCCTGCAATAAGAGGAGAGCCATGTCGAAGCAAGCGGTCGTTGGAATCTTGGCGCATGTCGATGCCGGCAAGACCACGCTGGCCGAGGCCATGCTGTTCAACGCGGGTCGCATTCGCAAGCGCGGCCGCGTGGACGATGGCGATTCGCATCTGGATACGAACGCGATCGAGCGCGAGCGCGGCATTACGATCTTCTCGTCGCAGGCCGTGCTCGACCACGGCGATACCCACGTCATGCTCGTGGATGCACCAGGGCATGTCGATTTTTCTGCCGAGGCAGAGCGCACGCTGCGCGCGCTCGACTATGCGATTTTGGTTGTGGGCGCCAACGATGGCGTGCAGGGGCACACCGAAACCCTGTGGCGCCTGCTTGCGCGCTATGACATCCCGACGTTCATCTTTATCAACAAGATCGATTTGGAGAATCCCGGCCGCGATGTTTTGCTGGCACAACTCGAGCAGCGTCTTTCCGAGGGCTGCCTGGATGCCAACGAGCTGCTGGCGGGCGGCGCCGTTCAGGAGGACGCTGCTGCGTTGGACGAAGCGGCACTCGAGGAGTTTCTTGAAGCGGGTGAGCTTTCTGTCGCAACGCTGTCGCGCATGGTTGCCGAGCGCAAGCTCTTTCCCTGCTTTGCCGGCTCGGCGCTCAAGGACCAAGGCGTTGACGAGCTGCTGGATGGCATATGCGCGCTGATGCGTGAGCAGGCGTGGCTCCCGGAGTTTGCCGCGCGCGTCTATCGTGTCAGCCGCGGGGATCGTGGCGAGCGCTTGGCTTGGGTTAAAGTGACCGGCGGCACGCTGCACGCCAAGCAGATGATTGACGGACGTTCCGGTGCCGAGGCATGGGAGCAGAAGGTCGATCAAGTACGCATCTATAACGGCGAGAAGTATGAGCTTGCCCAAGAAGTTGCTGCTGGCGGTATTTGCGCCGTGACGGGTCTTGCGCACGTTCGCCCAGGGGACGCCCTGGGCACGGAGCCCGCGGGCGATGCGCCCGTCATCGCTCCGGTCCTCACCTATACGGTGCTGCCGGGCGAACACGACGTTCATGCGGTGTTTAAAGCGCTGAGTGAGTTGGCGGACGAAGATCCCATGCTCGGCATAAGCTGGAATACGCATCTTGAGCAGATCCGTTTGCAGTTGATGGGCGCCGTGCAACTCGAGGTCGTGCAGCGGGTGTTGGCCGATCGCTTTGGCCTTTCGGTTGCGTTTGAGCCCGGCGGCATTCTCTATAAGGAGACTATTTCGCGGCCGGTCGAGGGCGTGGGCCACTTTGAGCCGCTGCGTCACTATGCCGAGGTGCATCTGCGCCTGGAGCCGTTGCCGGCGGGTTCGGGTGTGCAGTTTGGCACCGTGACCTCGACCGACGAGCTCGATCTTAACTGGCAGCGTTTGGCACTCACCAACGCTATGGAGCGCGACCACCTGGGCGTGCTGACGGGCTCGCCCATCACCGATGTGCGCATTACGCTCACGGGCGGCCGCGCGCATACCAAACACACCGAGGGCGGCGATTTTCGCCAGGCCACGTATCGCGCGATTCGCCAGGGTTTGATGCAGGCGCGCGAGGTCGGCGCAGACGTGTTGCTGGAGCCGTGGTACCACTTTGAGCTC
>CABPXT010000016.1:0-20404 GCA_902461405.1 uncultured Collinsella sp. | reverse complement strand
TTGCGCTTGTTCCCCCGATCCCGCCCCGCACATGGCCGAAGGCGCTGCCGTCATGCTGTTCTACCAGGTCGGCGAGCTGTTCCAGGCATACGCCGTGGGCAAGAGCCGCAAGTCGATCAGTGCCATGATGGACATCGCGCCCGACTATGCTAACGTCGAGCAGCCCGACGGCACGCTCGAGCAGGTCTTCCCCGATGACATCGCCGTCGGCACCGTGATCGTGGTCAAGCCCGGCGAGCGCGTGCCTATCGACGGCATCATCGTCGAGGGCGAGACGCAGCTCGACACCGCCGCACCCACGGGCGAGTCAGTCCCCGCCAAGTCCGGCGACGATATCATCAGCGGCTGCATCAACATGACGGGCCTCATCCACGTGCGTACCACCAAGCCGTTTGGCGAATCCACCGTCGCGCGTGTTCTGGAACTCGTGGAGAATGCCAGCGAAAAGAAGGCGCGCACCGAGAACTTCATCACGCGCTTTGCCCGCGTCTACACCCCCGCCGTCACTGGCGCTGCCGCGGTGCTCGCGCTTGGCGGCGGCCTGGTGACTGGCGCTTGGGCCGATTGGATCCTGCGCGGCCTGACCTTCCTGGTCGTCAGCTGCCCGTGCGCCCTCGTGATCAGCGTACCGTTGAGTTTCTTTGGCGGCATCGGCGGCGCGTCCAAGCTGGGCGTTCTCATCAAGGGCTCCAACTACCTCGAGACGCTCGCCGACGTGGACACCATCGTCTTCGACAAAACGGGCACCCTCACCAACGGCACGTTCTCAGTCGTCGCGGTGCACCCCGAGGCTGGCTATACCGAGCAGTCGCTGCTCGAAGTCGCAGCCCTTGCTGAGTCGTTCTCCGATCACCCCATCGCGCAGTCCGTGCGCGACGCCTACCAGGGCGAGGTCGACCCCAAGCGCGTGAGCGACTCCGCCAACGACGCGGGCCACGGCGTGACGGCAACCATCGACGGCAAGCACGTCGTCGTTGGCAACGCCAAGATGCTCGCCGCGGCCGGCGTTGAAGCACCGGACTGTGAGGTTGTCGGCACGATCCTCCACGTGCTCGTTGACGGCGTGTACGCCGGCCACATCGTGATTGCAGACACCGTTAAGGCCGATGCGGAGCAAACGATTCGCGACCTGCATGCCGCCGGTATCAACCGCACCGTCATGCTCACGGGCGACCGCGAGGAGGTTGCAGCGTCTGTGGCCAAGCAACTCGGTCTCGACGAGTTCCACGCGCAGCTCCTGCCGGGCGACAAGGTCGAGCGCGTTGAGGCGCTACTCGCGGCCGAAAGTGGCAAGGGCAAGCTCGCCTTTGTCGGCGACGGTATCAACGACGCTCCTGTGCTTACGCGCGCCGATGTGGGCATTGCCATGGGCGCCATGGGCTCCGACGCCGCGATCGAGGCCGCCGACGTGGTGCTGATGGACGACAAGCCGTCCAACATTTCCCGCGCGATCCGCGTGGCGCGCAAGACCATGTCGATTGTTTGGCAGAACATAATCTTTGCGCTGGGCATTAAGCTGCTGATCCTTGTGCTGGCAGCGCTGGGTATCGCCAATATGTGGCTTGCCGTCTTTGGCGACGTAGGCGTGGCGATCATCGCCATCCTGAACGCCATGCGCGCGATGGGTGTCAAGAACCTGTAGCGTCTGTGGTCCTTCCGGCCGGGACCGGGCTTGGGTTTGAAAACGTCCTCGCGCATGAGGCCCGCCTTTCCTGCTCCTGCGGAGCAACGGAAAGGCGGGCCTCGCGCTGCGGATTGTTTTCAAACCCAAGCCCGGTCCCGGCCTGCGGTGACGTTGCTGGTGGTTCTTGGGCATCGCTTGCTGGCGGGGTTCCTTGTCTGAGTTGGACTTGGTTGGCGGGTCTACTGGTCCCGGTCGCTGTCCCGTCTCAGCATCGATCTTAGCTTCTCGAAGCTTTCCTCACTCAGGCAGTGCTCCATGTGGCAGCCCTCTTGCGACGCGACCTCGGGCGTTACGCCTGCGTCCTCTAGCAGCCCTACAAAAAAGCAGTGGCGCTCCCACATTTGACGGGCAACCTCAAGACCGCGTTCCGTCAGATGCACATCGCGTTTGCCCATCTCCACGTAGCCGTTGCTTTCCAGCGTCGCCATGGCTTTAGAGACGCTTGCCTTGGTTACGCCCAGGTATTCGGCAACGTCAATCGAGCGAACGACGCCCTGGCGCTCCGAGAGCACATAAATAGATTCGAGATAGTCTTCTCCAGATTCACGCAGGGCCATGGGCCGCCTTTCGCGATGGCTTCTAGTTAGCCTTTGGATACTTTTGCTTGATCTACTTTACCGCAAAAGTTGCCCATGTCTTACTACGTTATTTAAAAAGTTAACCGTGTTTCACAAAACGCACGGGACGAAAACAAAACGGGGACACACCCCGCAAGGAGTGTCCCCAGCTGCCGGCACAAAAGGAACGTCCCCAAGTGCCGAATCCGCAGCTACACCAGCCCAAAGTGCTTGGCGGCGTTGTAGATTCCATCATCGTCTACGGCGGTCGTCACGTAGGTCGCTGCGGCCTTCACGGTATCCTGCGCGTTGCCCATGGCCACACTTGTGCCCACGGCCGAGAACATCGACAGGTCGTTCTCGCCGTCGCCAAAGGCGATCGCCTCGCTCGCGTCGACACCCAGGCGCTCCAGCGTCGCTGCCACGCCCAGGTCCTTGCCGCCGTTAGCGGGAATAATGTCGCAGAACAGGTCGCACCAGCGCGTAGTGAGCGAATGCGACACCGCATCGGTCACGATATGCTCGTCGGCAGGATCCACAAAGGCGCAAAACTGGTAGACCGGCGCTTCAAAGGCGTGCTCAAACGGCTCCTCGTGGTAGACGATCCCCGCGTTGTTGCCGGCCGTCACCACGCGCTCGGACAGGCGGTTCACAAACGAGTTCTCGCCCTGCATACACAGCGAGTCATAGCGCCCCTGCGCCACCTGGTCCACAATCGCCGCGACGTCGTCCGAATCGATCGGGCAGCTGCGGTAAACGCCCTTGGCATCAAAACAGTGCTGACCCGAAAGCGTGATGTACGCATCCCAACCAAGATCGAACAGCCAATCGGGCATCTGATAGGTCGGGCGACCCGTGGCGATCACGCACGCAATCCCCTGCTCATGAAAGCTGTCGAGCACCTGCTGCGCCGACGCCGGAATCCGATGGGTCTTAAAGCTCAGCAACGTGCCGTCGATATCGAAAAACGCGGCCTTGATCATCCTCGCCTACTCCTCGCCCTCGAGCTTCTCGCTCGCCTCGAGCCACGCCATCTCCAACTCGTCCATGGCGGCGTGGGCCTCGTCGATCTTTGCCTGCTGCTCGCCCAGCGCCGTGTAGTTGGTGGGATCGACCTGGGCCATTGCTGCCTCGGCCTCCTCAACGCGGGCGCGCTGCGTCTCCATTTTGCGCTCGAGCGAGCTCACCTCGCGGCGAAGCTTCTGACGCTCGGCGTTGGACAGGCCATTGGGCTGACCGCTCGCCTTGGGCTTATCGGCCGTCGCAGCCGCGGCACCGGTGTCGAACGTGCCGGTCTTGGCACTCGGCGCGCCCACGGGCTCGCCCTCGGCGGTAGCGTTGCACAGGCGCAGGTACTGGTCCACGCCGCCGGGCATATGCGTCAGGTGGCCGTCGAGCAGCGCCCACTGCTGGTCGGTCACGCGCTCCATGAGGAAACGGTCGTGCGTCACCAGGATCAGCGTGCCCGGCCAGCCGTCGAGCAGGTCCTCGACAATCGCCAGCATATCGGTATCCAGGTCGTTGCCGGGCTCGTCCAGGATAAGCACGTTGGGCTCGTCCAGGATCGTCAGCAGCAGCGACAGGCGACGGCGCTGGCCGCCCGAAAGATCGCCGATGCGACTCCAGAGCTGCTGTGTCGTAAAGCCCAGGCGCTCGCAGAGCTTCTCGGGCGAAGTCTCCTTGCCGTCGATGACGTAGTACTTCTTATAGTTGCCGAGCACCTCGCGGATCGTGTCACCCATGTAGGGCTCGAGTTCCTCGAGCTGCTGCGACAGAACGCCAAAGCGCACCGTCTGGCCAATCTTCACACGGCCGCGCGCGGGCTCAATCTTGCCCTGGATCACGTCGAGCAAGGTCGACTTGCCGGCGCCGTTCTCGCCCAACAGGCCATAGCGGTCGCCCGCGCCGATGAGCCAGGTCACATCGGTGAGCACCTGCTTGGGCGCACCATCGGTATCCGCATAGCCGGCATCCACGTCGATGACATCGATGACCTGCTTGCCTAGGCGGCTCACGGCAAGGCGCTTGAGCTCCAGCTCGTCACGCACGGGCGGTACGTCGGCGATCAGCTCGCGAGCAGCCTCAACGCGAAACTTGGGCTTGGTGGAACGCGCCTGGGCGCCGCGGCTTAGCCACGCGAGCTCCTTGCGCGCCATGTTGCGACGGCGCTCCTCGGTAACGGCGGCCATGCGGTCGCGCTCCACGCGCTGCAGGATATATGCCGAGTAGCCGCCCTCGAAGGGATCTACCTGGCCGTCGTGGACCTCCCACATGCTGGTGCAGACCTCGTCCAAGAACCAGCGGTCGTGCGTGACCACGAGCATGGCGCCCTGGCCGCGCTGCCAGCGGGCCTTTAAGTGACGCGCAAGCCAGTTGATGGTGCGCATGTCCAGGTGGTTGGTGGGCTCGTCGAGCATGAGCACATCGTAGTCGCCAATCAGCAGGCGCGCGAGGTCCACGCGACGGCGCTGACCGCCCGAGAGCTCGCCCACCATGCCCTCCCAGGGCACATCGCTAATAAGACCGGCCAGAATCTGGCGCGTACGCGGGCTCGACGCCCACTCGTACTCAGGCGTGTCGCCCACAACGGCATGATGCACGGTATCGGTGTCGACAAGCTGGTCCTTTTGGCCGAGCAATCCGATCGTCGTGCCGCGGCGGTGCGTCACGCGGCCGTCGTCGGGTTCCAGCGTGCCGGCGAGTACACTCAGCAGCGTCGACTTGCCGTCGCCGTTTTTACCGACGATACCAATGCGGTCGCCCTCGCCCACGCCGAGCGTCACGCTATCGAAAATATGCTTGGTGGGAAACTCTAGGCTGATGGAATCGCATCCCAAAAGAATCGCCATATGCCCTGCTCCTTCGTAGAAATTCAACGTTGTCCATGATAGCAGCGAGCCCCACCCCAAACCACCACGAAGGTGCCTGTCCCCTTTGTGGTGGTCGTTTCGGTCGCAGAGCAAAAAGGCGGGCCATCTCCCGCAAGAGATGACCCGCCTCTCCAATCAGTCCCGCGGCAACCGTGGCCGCCGCGGGCCTCAAGCATGTCCCGGACTAGGAGAACATGCCGGTGAGGTAATCATTCAGCCGCTTATCCTTGGGCCGTTGGAAAATCTCGTCGGTCTCGTCGTACTCGACCATATCGCCCATGTAGAAAAACGCCGTGCGGTTGGACACGCGCGACGCCTGCTCCATGTTGTGCGTCACGATGACGATGGCGCGGTCGGCCACGATCGACGACATGAGGTCCTCGATCGCCAGCGTCGAGATGGGGTCGAGCGCCGAGCAGGGCTCGTCAAACAGGATTACGTCGGGGTTGAGCGCCAGCGTGCGCGCAATGCACAGACGCTGCTGCTGACCGCCCGAAAGCGCGTAGGCGCTCTTGTCGAGCTTGTCTTTGACCTCGTCCCACAGCGCGGCACCGCGCAGACTTTCCTCGACCATGCGGTCGAGCTCGTCACGGTCGGTGATGCCGTGGCGCTTGGGCGCAAAGGTGATGTTGTCGCGAATGGACTTGCGGAAGGGGTTTGGCTGCTGGAACACCATGCCGATGGAGCGACGCAGCTCGTACGTGTTCTCGGTCTTGGTGTTCACGTTGCGCCCGCGGTAGTTGATCTCGCCCTCCACGCGACAGCGGCGAATCTCGCGATTCATCAGGTTGAGGCTACGCAAGAAGGTCGACTTGCCGCAGCCCGAAGGCCCGATGAGCGCCGTGATCTCACCCTTGTGGAAGTCGAGCGACGTATTGTGCAGCGCATGGTGGTCGCCATAGTACACGTTGACGTCCTTGGCGGAGAGCACGACCTCGTCGCTCACGGCCTTGCCGCTCACGCGCACGCGCCTCTCGCTCTCCCCCACGCTCGACAGAAAGTCCTGGGGGGTGTCGGACGTGGCCGCCTCGGTTGCGGGCGTTGCATTCATATCGCTCATTCGGCCGTCATCTTCCTTGCCAGTTGCTTGCCCACGATACGGGCGACTACGTTAAACAGCAGCACGCAAATCATCAGCAGTGCCGCGGTGCCCCAGACGATCTGCTGGGCCTCGGGGCTGCCCTCGCCATAGATCTTGTAGATGTGCACGGCCAGCGACTCGCCGGGACGGAACACGTTCCAGGCGCAGGTGGGGCTCGACAGGTTAAAGCTCAAGAAGTTGAGGCGGACCGGCGAGCTCATGCCCGAGGTAAAGAGCAGCGCCGCGGCCTCGCCAAACACGCGGCCGGCCGAAAGCACGATGCCGGTCACGATGGCGGGCATGGCCTCGGGAATCAGGATGTGCAGTGTGGCCTCCCAGCGAGTGAGGCCCATGGCCAGGCACGCATCGCGCTGGGCCTGCGGCACGTCCTCGAGCGCCTGCTGAATCACGCGCACCAGGATGGGGATGTTGAACATGGTGAGCGCGACGGCGCCGGAGATGATGGAGTACTTCCAGCCCAGCTGCACCGAGAACACCAGAAAGCCGAACATGCCGACGACGATGGAGGGCAGCGAAGACAACGTCTCGATGGCGGTCGAGGCGATGTCGCGAATGGGACCGTCGGGCGCGTATTCAACTAGGAAGACCGCGCCGCCCAGGCTGATGGGCACCGAGATGATCAGGGTAATCAGCAGCAGATAGAACGAGTCGAACAGCTGGTAGAGCACGCCGCCCTGCGTTCCGTTGGCGCGTGCGGGCTGCGTGAGAAAGCCCGGCTGGAACAGCGTCGAGATACCCTCGAACAGGATGTAGGCCACCATGGAGACGACGATAAGCATGACGATGGCGACAATCGCCGTCAGCACGCCCGTGGCGATACGGTCTTGCCTTTGGACACGCCCGAGTCTCGCCTCGTCGATATGGATGCGCGTGCTAGCCACGAGCCTTCGCCCCCTTGCGGCCAATGAGATGGATGATCAGGATAAAGATGAGGCTCATGCCCATCAGCAGCAGGCCGAGCGCCCACAGGATGTCGTCCTGGGCCGAGCCCTCGGCATAGACCGCCATGGACGTGGTGAGCGTGGTGGTGATGGTAGACGCCGGCGACAGCAGCGACGTCGGCATGGCCTCGATGCCGCCAATGACCATGCGCACGGCGAGCGTCTCGCCAAAGGCGCGGGTCATGCCAAGGATGACTGCGGTCATGAGCGAGGGCATGGCGGACTTGAGCACCACGTGCCAGATGGTCTGCCAGCGGGTGTAGCCCAGCGCGAGCGAACCCTGGCGGTAGCTATCGGGCACGGCGCGCAGGCCATCGACCGAAAGCGTGGTCATCGTCGGCAGAATCATGACTGCCAGCACGATAGCGCCGGGCAAGATACCCAGACCCGTGCTCACGTGGAAAACGCTCTTCATAAGGCCGACGACCACGTGAAAACCGATCAGGCCAAAGACGACCGAGGGAATACCGGTCAAAAGCTCAATGAGCGGCTGAAAAACCTTGGAGCCAAACTTAGGCTGAATCTCGACCGCAAAGATGGCAGAGCCGATGGCGATGGGCAGTGCGATGAGCGTGGAGAGCACCATGACCGCAAACGAGGTGACGATCAGGGGCAGGGCGCCAGTGTAGGGCAGGCCGTTTTCGGCCGTGTTGGCCAGGTCCCACTTGGTACCGATAAAAAACTCGACGATCGAGACGCCGTCCTTGAGAAAAGCCGAGAGACCCTTTTGGGCGACCATAAAGATGAGCGCGGCAACGACAAGCGTCACGAGCGCTACGCACGCACCCGTGACGCCCAGGCCCACGTTCTCAAGCTCGCGCTTTGGCAGCTGTTTTGCCATTGCAAACCTTTCCGGGGCGATTGCTTATTTAGCAGAGACCTTACCGCTGGCGTCCTTGACGACCTTCATGGCAGAGACGGGGATAAAGCCCTGCTCCTCGACGAGTTTGCCCTGGACGTCGTCGGAAAGCATGAACTCCAGGAAGGCCTTGGTGGCCTCGTCGGCGTCCTTCGCGCAGTACATGTGCTCGGTAGCCCAGATCTTGAAGGAGTCGTCGGTGACGTTTGCGCTCTTGGGCTCCACGCCCTCGACCTTGATGGCGTTGAACTTGGAGTCGTCGAAGTGCGAGAAGTCGAGGTAGGAGATGGCATTGTCGGTGCTGCCCATCTGAGTCTGGACGTCGCCGGACTTGTCGAGCTCGGCGTCGCCCTTAAAGTCGACGGCCTCGTCGCCAAAGACGGCGGCCTCGAAGGTGGCGCGGGTGCCGGAGCCTGCCTTGCGGTTGAGGACGACGATCTTGGCGTCGTCGCCGCCGACCTCCTTCCAGTTGGTGATCTGGCCGGAGAAGATGCCCTTGAGCTGCTCGAGGGACAGATCATCGACCTTGACGTTCTTGGAGACGACAGGGCCCATGCCCACGACGGCGACCTCGTGATCGACGAGGCTCTTGACCTGATCGGCCTCGAGCTTGGTCTCGGCGAAGACGTCGGAGTTACCGATAGTAACGGTGCCGGCGGCAACAGCGGTCAGGCCCTTGCCCGAACCGTTGCCCGAACCGGAGACGGAGACGTCGGGATTGGCATCCATAAACTTCTCGGCAGCAGCCTCGACGAGAGCCTGGAACGAGGAGGCGCCGTCGTAGGTCACCTCGCCGGAGACGGACTCGGCAGCAGCGGCGCTGCCCTCAGCAGCGGTGTTGGCGGCGTTGGAGCCGCCGCAACCAACGAGACCGAGACCGACGATGCTGGCAAGACCACCAGCGAGGCCGAGGAACTGACGACGAGAATAAGCCTGATCGAGCATGATCTTCCTTTCATACATGCGACTCGCGGGCACCCTGCCCGCTTTGCTGTTTGGAAAGATACGGTCTCGATCGGGCGACGACCGCCTTATCTGCGGTTTCTTACGGACATTTGATAGACCCTTACCGCAAGCTCTGCCCAGCCTTTACAAACGGATAACAATCCAGCGCCAAGCATGGCGCGCCTTTTACACCAATAAAAACAAAGTTGCAGTGAAATAGTTCCTGCTTGGCCATCAAATGGCCCATTCTAGGAACTATTCCACCGCAACTTAAAAAGCCCGGACGAAAGGGGTGCTAAGTTGTTAAAACGCCGCAGCCTTAAAGCTCAAGCTCGTTCAAACGTAAGATCGCCACGATATAAATCTTGAGCGCCTGCTTGAGCTGTTCCTCGTTGGCGCACTCATTGGGGCCGTGCATCTGGCCGCCCCATGCGGGCAGCTCCAGGCCGGTCTCCTCGGGGCCAAACGAGACGGCGCGGGCAAAGTTGCGTGCGTACGTGCCGCCGCCCATGGCAAAGGGCTCAGCATGCTTGCCCGTAAACTCGTTATAGGTATCAATAAGCGCCTTCACGGCCGGATCGTCGGCAGAGACCGAGAACGGCACCTTCGCACGACCCACACGGCACGTCACGCCAAAACGGCCCACGAGCGGATCGAGCTGCTCGCGGATGGTATCGGCACTCGTGCTGTCGGGGAAGCGCACGTCGATGACCTGCTCAATATGGCCATCCGCCACGCGGATGACGCCAGCGTTGCAGGTAAGCGGGCCAAACGCCGGACTCGTCGCATCGATACCCAGGCCGCGACCATAGGCGTCCGCATGCACAAAGGCCAGGAACTTGACGAACTCGTGCTCGGCAGGCGTCAGCAGGCGCTCGTCGCGTGCACCAAACGCGTCCTCGGCCTCGCGCAGATACGCCACGATCAGCCCGACGGCGTTGATCGTTCCCTCTGGCATCGAGGCATGACCGCCAATGCCGTGGGCGAAAATCTGCGCATGCCCGTTATCGAGCGCCGTGATCTCCAGGCGGTCACCGTTCTCGACCGGCGCCGGCAGCTCATCGGCGGCAATCGCAAGCTCGCAGATAGACTGCGACGGAATGGCGTTGCTCGCCTCGGCACCGCTCCAGGACACAATGCGCCCGCCGTCGATCTTGGAGCTCACAAATGTCGCCCCAAACTGGCCCTTCTCGGCATTACAGACCGGGAACTCGGCATCGGGCGTAAACAGAAAGTCGGGGTTCGCGTGGTTCTCCAGATAATGGTGAACGTCGGACATGCCCACTTCCTCATCGCAGCCCAGCAGTGCGCGGAAGGTGTAGCGCGGAACAATGCCGTGCTTGAGCAGATAGGCGCCGGCGTAGAGCGACAGCACGGCAGGACCCTTGTCGTCGATAACGCCGCGGCCGAGCAGCCAGCCCTCGCGACGTTCCATCGCAAACGGGTCGGTGTTCCAGCCGGGGCCGGCGGGCACCACGTCCACATGGCAAATGGTCGCGAGTTGCTTGTCGCCGCGGCCCGGGATATCGGCAATGCCCACATAGCCCTCGTCGTCGCTCGTCTGGTAGCCGAGCTTTTGCGCAATGCCGAGCGCGCAATCGAGCGCGTCACGGACTGGGCGGCCAAACGGCGCGTCGGGCTCCGCATCGGCAGAAACTGCCACGGACGGATAACTCACCAGCTGCTCGATATCGGCGACGACATCTTCCCAGACCTCATCGACATACTCGGCGACGCTCTGCTCCACCTGATTCATGGACGACCTCCTTACCAATGAGCGGCGAGCGTGCCCGCCCCTCACATTACGTCATTAGATAGCGAAAAGTTTAGCAAGCTCGGCCACCGAGTGCACCACCGCATCGGCACCCGCGGCCTCGTGCTCCCCCGGCGCCGCCGCGCCCGAATAGATGCCGATACACGGCAGACCCATCGCGTGCGCGCCCTCCACATCGTTAAAGCGGTCGCCGATCATCACGGCCTCGTCGGCCGTCGCACCGAGCGCCGCCAGCGCATCGCGGACCGAATCTGCCTTGGTCTCGCGCCCCTGCGGCGGATTCATGCCAGCCACGGCTTCGAACTGGCAAAGCCCCAGCTCACGCACCATATCGATGCACTTCGCCTCCATGCGCGACGTCGCCACGGCCATACGTTTGCCTTGGGCGACCAACCCATCCAGCAGCTCGGGGACCCCATTGAACACGGGATACTCCTCCGGTCCCAGTTCATCAAAAAAGGCGCGGTACTCATCGGCCACCACAAGCGACTCCTCGCGGGAAAAGCCGTAAAAGTCGTGAAAGCTCTTCCACAGGGGCGGCCCGATCATGCGGCGCAGATCACCCATCTGCGTCTCCGAAAACCCGCGCGCAGCCAGCGTCTTGCGCGTCGAGGTCATCACTGCCCGACCCGTATCGGCCACCGTGCCGTCAAAATCGAACAGCACAACCGGCCGCTCGCAAAGTTGCAATGCCGCCATCGGCACCCTTCTTCCCCAGTTGATAATTTCCACACCACCGCTTCAAACTGTTGACTATTCAACAATTGAACCTAGCAATGTAGAGCAACTCCACTATACTTGTCGCACTTTGCTTTCAGAAGGCGGCGCTGCCGCGCCCCAACGAAAGGTGCAATTATGTCTTTTGCCATCATAACCGACTCCACGTCGGACATCTCCCCCGCCCGTGCCCAAGAACTCGGCATTTACGTGATTCCGCTGCATGTGATTATCGAGGGCGAGGACCTGCTCGACCAGGTGCAGATTACCGCCGAGGAATACGTCGCCCGCATGGCCGGCTCCGAGCAGCTGCCGCACACCTCGCAGCCGAGCGCCGGCGAGTTCAAGGCGCTGTTTGACCGCGTACGCGCCGATGGCCACGACAGCGCGATCTTTATCTCGCTGTGCAGCGAGTGGTCCGCCTGCTATTCCAACGCATGCCTGGTCGCCGAGACCCACGAGCTCGACGTGCGCTGCATCGATTCGCGCACCGGCTCGGGCGCCGAGGGCCTGCTGGTGGAGTACGCGCTTGCCATGCGCGAGGACGGCCGCAGCTTGGACGAGACCGAGGCGCAGATCGGCGCGACGCTGCCCGACGCCCACCTGCTGCTGATTCCCCGCACGCTCGAGAACCTGGTCAAAAACGGCCGCGCCCCCAAGCTCGCCGGCCAGCTGACGCAGATGCTCAACATTCGCCTGGCCGTTTCGCCGGAGTGGAAATCGGGCGAGATCAAGGCAATCAAAAAGGGCCGCGGCGCCAAGCGCATCGTCGCCAACACCATGGCAGATTGCCTCGCGTTTTTGGACGAGCACCCGGGCTCAAGCGTGCGCGTGCTCACGACCGGCGCCGCCGAGGAGCAGGAACTTGTCAACGAGGCGCTCGCGGGCCAGGACTACGTAGACGCCGGCACTGGCCCCATCGGCTGCACCATCGCCACCCACGTAGGCGTCGATGCCATCCCCATCAGCTCCTGCCCCCGCTACCAGCCCATCCACTAGGGGCACCTTTACCTCTTGCGGTGGAATAGGGACTGTTTTTGGCTTATCAGCCGCCAATCAATCCCTATTCCACCGCAACTTAGAAATCGGCGATCAGCCCAGCGGACCCTGAAACAGTTCCTGATGAGTGCCCATTCTCACCAGCCTAATCACTGGGTTAGTCTTATGGGGAAGATAAAGAACGACCACATCGACCAAGCCATCGGATAGGTGGAAATCGATGTGGCCGTTGTAGTTTCCGCCCGGGTTTGAGAGCTCGTGGGCGCCATACTCCGCCGGAAGTGACCCATGAGCCACAAGCTCTGCAACCGCCGCTTTAAACTCACTTTTTAGCTGCGGATGCATGCGCATCGTTCGTTTGTAGTCCACCTTAAATTGAGCCTCGACTTTAATCTCGAACATCGCTATTCCTCATCGAGGAATGACATAAGCTCATCAGCGTTATTGAATGACAGGCTATCGTCCGGCAAAATCCCCAGCTCATGAGCCTCGGCGATCACCATGGCGCGCCTCGTCACCTCGTTGGGCACCTCCGCCCTTCCTACAATCTCAAAAGGAATCTTTCGCTGATTTACCAGCTGCCGAACGGCAAGATTGAGATAGGAATTGAGGCTGAGGCCGACCGAATCCAAGAACTCAGTCGCCTGCTCCTTGAGCCCCTCTTCGATTCGAACCGTCGTAGGCTTAACTGTTGCTGTAGACATTTGCGACCTCCTCGCCCTCGTCTTTTACACCAGTATACCCAATATAAATGGCAATCTGATGTTAGATAACATCAGATTGCCATGCGTATTCATGTCGCGTGGGCACGATTGATCTACATCAGCCCGCTGAGCGCAATGTCAACGGCCTCGTTGAGGTCGTCGGTAATGTGTACCAGATCCGGATCGAGCGGGCTAATCATACCGGTGCTCATCACCGGGCCGTTGAGCCAGTCGAATAGGCCCTGCCAGTACTCGGTGCCCACCAGCACGAGCGGCATGCGCTTGACCTTGTGCGTCTGCACCAGCGTGAGAACCTCGAACATCTCGTCGAGCGTGCCAAAGCCGCCGGGAAATACGATGGCGCCCGAGCTGTACTTAACGAACATGGTTTTGCGCACAAAGAAGTAGCGGAAGTCCATGCCGAGGTTCACGTATTTATTGAGCCCCTGCTCGTGCGGCAATTCAATGCCTAGGCCAACTGACTTGCCGTTGACACTCGCCGCTCCCCTGTTGGCCGCTTCCATGATGCCGGGGCCGCCACCGGTGATGACCGCCACGCCACGTTGCGCGATCTTGCGCCCGACGGTACGCGCCGCCTTGTAGAGCGGATCGGTCTTGGGCGTGCGGGCGCTACCGAAGATGGTCACCGCAGGTCCAAGCTCGGCAAGCGCGCCAAAACCATCGACAAACTCTGCCTGAATTCGCAGCACGCGCCAGGGGTCGGCGTGCAGCCAGTCAGTCGACTCCTCGGGCGCCAGCAGGTTGGCGTAGGTGTTGTCCTTAGGAATCATGGGGCCGCGCATGACCACGGGGCCGCGGCGGTACGTCTCGTCGTAGGCAGGCTCGCCCTCGACGTTCTCATTCTTAATCATGGGTACTCCTATCGAGAAAAAGAAAAACGGGCGGGGTCGACGCTGTGCGCCAAACACCCGCCCGAACATCAACTATTCGGTATGGTACCCACGATGCATCAAGTGCTTGCAAGCTATCGGTCATCGGTCGCGCAAGCGGTGTTAGCAAACGTGATGACCGGCCGGCGCTCGCCCCTTGCCGTTGCCCGCGCTTTGCAAGCGCCCGCGCCGCTCTTAGTAATCCACCGCCGCTGGGCTGTTCATCCAGTCACTCACGAACGCGCCGTAACGACCCTCGATAATGGCCTGGCGGGCGCGCTGCATCAGGTTGAGCAGGTAGTAGATGTTGTGCATCGACAGCAGAATGCCGCCGAGCATCTCCTTCTGCGTGACCATGTGACGGATGAGCGCGCGGCTGTAGCCGCCCGTGCACACCGGGCAGGTGCAGGTGGGGTCGATGGGGCCGTCGTCGTGCGCAAAGCGAGCGTTGCGGAAGTTGAGGCGACCCTCGCTGGAGAATGCCGTGCCCATACGGCCGGTGCGCGTCGGCAGCACACAGTCGAACATGTCGATGCCCACGCCCACGCCGCGTACGAGCGTGGTGGGGTTGCCGACACCCATCAGGTAGCGCGGCTTATGCTTGGGCATGTACTCGCTCACGAGCGGCGCCAGGGTCTCGAACATGGTCTCGTGATCCTCGCCCACCGAATAGCCACCGATACCATAGCCCGGGAAGTCGCCGCACTCCTCCAGATGGCGCAGCGAGCGCAGGCGCAGATCCAGGTGCATGCCGCCCTGAACGATACCAAAGAGTGCCTGGTCGTCGCGGGTATGCGCCTTATAGCAGCGCTCGGCCCACATGCTCGACAGCTCGACGGCACGCTCAACGTAAGCGCGCGTGGCGGGATAGCCCGGGCACTGGTCCAGCTGCATGCAGATGTCGGAGCCGAGCTTCATGGCGATTTCCATGTTGTCCTCGGGCGTCCAAAACACGTGGCGGCCGTCGTAATCGTTGACGATAAAGCGCACGCCCTCGTCGGTGAGCTTGACGGCATCGTTGTGGCTGAAGACCTGGAAACCGCCCGAGTCGGTGAGGATGGGGCCGTGCCAGTTCATGAACTTGTGCAGGCCGCCCAGCTCGGCGATGGTGTCCTCGCCGGGACGCATGGACAGATGATAGGTATTGGCGAGCACGATCTGGGCGCCGAGCTTCTTGACAGTCTCGGTAGGAATGCCCTTGACGTTTGCCTTGGTGCCCACGGGCATAAAAATCGGCGTCTCGATGTCGCCGTGCGGGGTGTGCAGTACGCCGGCACGCGCGTGCGTCGTCGGGTCCTCGGCGATCAGGTCGAATTTAAAAAGGTTCTGGTCCATAAACTGGAACTCCTTGGTTGCGGTTCATACGCAAACCATTATACGGGCAACCCGCAAGAAGCACCGACTCGACAGAAACTGGCGCGAGGAGGATACGGCAGGGACACGGCAAATGAGCGTGGATTTTTGGACGCTTACCGGATGAGCGTGGATAATCTCCCACTTTTGCCCAAAGCACAGCCCAAAAACGGGAGATTATCCACGCTCATTTTGCAGGTAGTCATTGGGGACGTTCTTAAACGACTAGTCAAACAAGAACGTCCCCAACGACTACATCCAACAGCCAGGGTAGCCCCGATGTTCTGGCAATGTCAGCGAGCGGTCACCAGAGCGAACAAATTGGCATGAAAAGAGGGCGGCATAGACCTTCTGGTCATGCCGCCCTCTTTGAATGACAAGTTGTCGCTCTGGTGACCGCGCAGCGTCGGCCCGTTACGGCGTTTGGTAAAACGCCGTAACTCCTACGGGCGCTGGCCCATGCCACCCTCGAGGGTGACGGTCTCGCCGTTCATATACTTAAAGTCGGGACCGCAGAGCTGAACGACAACGCGGCCGATTTCCTTCTCGACGTCGCCGTAGTGGCCTGCCGGCGGCATGTGGACGTTGGCCTTGAACGCCTCGGGATAGGCATCTTGGAAGTTCTCGAGCGCGGCGGTCCAAGCAAGCGGGCAAACGATATTGACGTTGATGCCGTCCTTGCCCCACTCGTTGGCAGCGACGCGGGTCAGACCGCGGATGCCCTCCTTGGCAGCGGCGTAGCTGCACTGGCCATAGTTGCCAAACAGGCCGGCGCCCGAAGCAAAGTTGACCACGGAGCCCTTGGTCTCCTTCAGGTGCGGGTAGGCCTTCTGCATGTACAGGTAGGTGGCATACAGACCGGAGTAAATGGCGAGGTTGAACTGGTCCATGGTGTGATCGGCGATCGTCACGCCCGAAGCGCTGGCCTGAGCATTGTTGACGACGGCGTCGATGCGGCCGAACTCCTCAATGGCCTTGTCGATGACGTTCTGGACGACGGCCTCGTTGTCCTGACCAGCCGAGACATCGGCCTGAACAGGCAGAACCTTGACGCCGTACTCGGCCTCGAGGGATTCCTTGGCAGCCTCGAGCTTGGCAACGTTGCGGCCGGTAATGACGAGGTTTGCGCCCTCCTTGGCAAAAGCGATATCGATACCGTAGCCGATGGAGCCAGCGGAGCCGTCCTTGAGCGTGGCCTTGCCGCCGCCGGTGACGATCACGGTCTTACCAGTGAAAAGTCCCATATAAAGTCCTTTCAAATCGCGACGGGCCTGCCCGTCGACTGCGCGCATCCAACTTCACGCGCCAAAAGCTGAAATGCAACTTTAGCGGGTTCAAGTGAAAAATAAAGCCCATGGCAGGCGAACGGCGCAACGTCTTTCGGCGAAGGGAATGTCAAGTACAAACTGGATAAAGTGGCCGAGTTTTTGCTATCGACGCGAGCCATCGAACACGTTTTGAAACTTTGCTGCAGCGCGCGGGATGTCGGCGCGAGACTTTATCATAGGGTGACAAACAACGATGAGGAGCACATGCCTATGACAGACGAGCTGGACCCCCAGACTCAACAGCATATTGATGATTCCGCAGACGTCACTGCAGATGCCGACGCTGTGACCTGCGATGATATTGACCTCGACGACCCCATCTTGGACGAAAGCGCTACGGCGGAAACCCCCGGCGTCGAAGATGCCGGCGAGCAAAACGACGATGCGCCCGCTCAGGACGACGACCCCGTACAGGATGCCGCTCCGCAAGCTGCGGGCCCTATCGAGGTTTCTTCGGAAGAAGAGCTCGACGCCGTCATGGACTCCATGATGGATGCCGTCAAAGCGATGAAAGACGCCGTGGCCGACGCTGACGTTGACGCCGAGGAAGAGGAGGCCGCCGAGGCAGCCTCGACCTTCGTACCCGGCGAGACTCCGGTTGCCGACCAGGGCAGCGCCATGCCCTCGTTTCTGCAGCTCGAGCATCCCACGATTGGCGCTGATGCGGTCGACCCGCACGCAGCAGGCTTTTCTGTGGTCGAGGGCGGCACCGGCAATATCGCCGCGCCGCAGGCTACCGATGCGGACGCTGCCGACACCGCTCGCCCGACCGCCCCGCACTCCCCTGCCGCGAACCGCGATCTGGGGACCGCTGTCTCGAACACCGCGAACGCCGTGGGCACCTTTATCGCCCAGGGCGCCTCGGCCATGCGCGAGATGAACGCCGCGAAAAAGGCACTTGCCGATGCCCGTGCCCACTTGGCCGAACTTGAGCAGCGCATTGCCGATCAGGCCGAGGAACTCGAGACGCGCCAGGATATCGCAGGCCGCTACGACCAGATCGTCGCCGACCAGCGCCAGGCGATTGCCACGACCCAAAAGACTGCAGCGGCCGCCGAGATTGACCGTGATACCCACGCCGCCAAAGCGACAGAGCTCAAGGGTCAGCTCGAACAAATGAAGACAGAGGATGACGCGGCTGAGCTCCGTCTGAAGGCCGCGCTCGACGCCGTGGAGGCCCGCGAGGCGAGCTCGCGCGAGACCGGCAACCGCCTCGTTCGACGTCTTGAGGATTCCAAGCGCATCCGCGACAAGGTGAAGGCCGAGCGAGACGCCGGCATTGCCGCCGCACAACAAACCGTCGACGCCACGCGCGCCCAGCTCGAGACGCTGCGTCATGAGTATGCCGAGCTGCAACGCAATCCCTCGGCAAATCCCGCCAACTATACGGTGCGCACCAGCGAGCTCTCGATGCAGATCTCCGACACGGCAGATGCCCTGCGTAAAGCCGAAGAAGATGTCCCGCGCATCACCGCCGACCTTGAGCACTCGCTTGCCGCAGCCGAGCAGGCCGTCGAGCAGGCTCAAGCCCCTATCGCCGACGCAAAACGCGCGCACCAAGCCGTGACGACCGAAGCCGATGCCGCGCGCGACGAGCTGCAGACGGCGAAGACTGCCGCCGCGACTCGTCAGCGCGAACTGCGCGAGAAGATCGCTGCCGAGGACAAGGCACGCCGCGACCAGGAGCAGACCATCGCAAACGCCCGGGCAGATGCCGCGCATGCGCAGTCGATTATCGAGCAGGCGACCGAGGTGCACGACCATCCCGAAATCACCGAATCGCTCGCCGGGTCCTTGGCACGCGACAAGGCCGAGCATACCGAGACCGAGCGCGAAGTTGCCCAACTCGAGGCCGCCGAAGACGACGTGCGCAAGCGAACCCGCGACTCACGCGTCAAATTCACCGGAGCCATCGTCTGCATCATCGCCGCAATCCTGGCGATCATCCTAGTCTGGCTGTTCGCAAGCAAGTAGTCATTGGGGACGTTCTTAAACGACTAGTCAAACAAGAACGTCCCCAACGACTAGCCCAATGACGAGAGTGGATAATCTCCCACTTTGAGCCCCCAAGCAGGCCAAAAACGGGAGATTATCCACTCTCATTCTGCAGGCACTCATTTAAGTACGTCCCCAATGAGTACCTGCCGATGCTTTGGCAAAGTCAGCGAAAACGCCCCTAAGCGAGCAAGGTGACGTGAAAGAGGAGGGCATTGACCTTCTGGTCATGCCCGACGATTGAACGTCAGATTGCCGCTCTGGCGGGTTTGCAGCGTCGGCCGGTTACGTCGTTTGTAAAACGCCGTAACCTACTGAATGAGCATTGCGTCGCCGAAGCTGAAGAAGCGGTAGCGCTCCTCGATGGCGGCGGCATAGGCATCCATGATCTGGTCGCGGGTGGCAAGCGCGCTTACGAGCATCATGAGCGTGGAACGCGGCACGTGGAAGTTCGTGATCAGCGCGTCGACCACGTGATAGGTCGAGCCGGGCATGAGGTAGAGCTGCGTCGTGGCGTTCTCGCGCACCACGATGTCACCGCGGCCGAGCGTGTCAGCGCCGTCCTCGCGGCCTTCAAAATAGCGCGCTGTCACGGCCGGATTGGACACCGGTGCCTCAGCGTCAAAGGCGCTCTCGAGCGAGCGTACTGCGGTGGTGCCGACGGCGATCACGCGGTGCCCCTCGGCCTTCGCCTTATGCACGGCGTCGACAACCTCCTGTGACACGTGGTAGCGCTCGGTGTGCATGACGTGCTGCGTGGGGTCGTCCTCCTCCACCAGACGGAAGGTATCAATACCCACCTCGAGCTCGACGGCGGCAAACTTCGCGCCCTTGGCCTCGATAGCGGCCATGAGCTCGGGGGTAAAGTGCAGACCCGCCGTAGGAGCGGCAGCCGAGTGCTCCTCCTTCATGGCGTAGACGGTCTGGTACTTCTCGGGATCGCCCTCGTAATCGGTAATGTAGGGCGGCAGCGGCACGTGGCCGGCGGCGTGAATGGCCTCGTCGAGCGTGCGCGGCTCGCCGGCGGCATTGCAACCGGCTGGCTCGAAGCGCACCAGACGGCCGCCGCGGCTATCGGTGACAAAGTCGACGACCTCGGCCGTCAGCACCACGGGAGCCCCTTCGGGCGCATGGGCGCCACCGGCGCGATACTCAATCTGAGCACCGGGCTTCAGACGCTTGCCCGGCTTGACCAGGCACTCCCAAACATGGCCGAGCGGATCCACGTCCTCGCGGCGCTTGAGCAGCAGCGTCTCGACCACGCCGCCCGAGCCCGTCTTGCGACCGATCAGACGGGCCGGCATCACACGTGTCTGGTTGATGACGAGCACGTCGCCCGGTTCGATATAGTCGATGATGTCACGGAAGATGCGGTGTTCAACGGTACCGCCGTGCTCCAGCGGCGTTCCCGCCTGGGAGCCCTTGCGATCAACCACTAGCAGGCGGCAGGAGTCGCGAGGCTCGGCAGGAGCCTGGGCAATCAGTTCCTCAGGAAGGTTGTAGTCAAAATCATCGGTACGCATCTTTGCCTCTTTCACAAAGCGCGTCAGTCGAAAAAATCGACTGACGCGCGCATCATTCTCCCCTGTATCCTATCAGCTTGTTGAGAGAAATATAGTATGGCAAACAGATTGGCTCTGTTAGACCAAGGTTGACATAAAAACGATGTCACCGCGAGGCGGTACC
>CABPXT010000015.1:0-21529 GCA_902461405.1 uncultured Collinsella sp. | reverse complement strand
CAAGCCCGCCCTGGGCGTTGGCGCCGGTAACACCCCGGTCGTCATCGACGACACCGCCGACGTGCTGCTCGCCGTCAACTCCATCATCCACTCCAAGACCTTCGACAACGGCATGATCTGCGCTTCCGAGCAGTCCGTGACCGTCATCGACACCATCTATGACCAGGTTAAGGCCGAGTTCCAGAAGCGCGGCTGCTACTTCGTCAAGCAGGGTGCCGAGATGGAGGCCCTGCGTGCCGCCATGTTCAAGAACGGCGCCCTCGATCACCGCATCCCCGGCATGGCTGCCGCCAAGATCGCCGAGCTCGCCGGCATCGAGGTTCCCGCCAAAACCAAGATCCTGATCGCCGAGGTCACCTCCACCGACCCCGCCAAGGAAGAGTTCTCCCACGAGAAGCTCTCCCCGGTCCTGGCCATGTACCACGCCAAGGACTTCCAGGAGGCCGTCGACAAGGCCGAGCACCTGGTGCTCGCCGGTGGCCCGGGCCACACCGCCTCTCTGTACGTGCACCCCGCCCAGGCCGAGAAGATCAGCCTGTTCGAGCACGTCATGAAGGCCTGCCGTATCGTCATCAACACCCCGTCCTCGCACGGCGGCATCGGTGACTTGTACAACTTTGGCATGAAGCCGTCTCTGACCCTGGGCTGCGGCTCCTGGGGCGGCAACTCCGTCTCCGAGAACGTTGGGGTGAAGCACTTGATCAACGTTAAGACTGTGGCCGAGCGCCGTGAGAACATGCTGTGGTTCCGCGCTCCCGAGAAGGTCTACTTCAAGAAGGGTTCCACGCCCGTCGCCCTCGACGAGCTCGGTACCGTCATGGGCAAGAAGCGCGCCTTCATCGTCACCGACCAGTTCCTCTTCAAGAATGGCAACACCCGCGCCATCGAGGCCAAGCTCGACGAGATGGGCATCGCCCACGACTGCTTCTACGACGTCGAGCCCGATCCGTCGCTGCAGTGCGCACGTCGCGGCGCCAAGCAAATGGCTCTCTTTGAGCCGGACGTCATCATCGCCGTCGGCGGTGGCTCCGCTATGGACGCCGGCAAGATCATGTGGATGATGTACGAGCACCCCGAGTGCAAGTTTGAGGACATGGCCATGGACTTCATGGACATCCGCAAGCGTATCTTCACCTTCCCCGAGATGGGCAAGAAGGCCTACTTCGTCGCCGTCCCGACCTCTTCGGGTACCGGCTCCGAGTGCACGCCGTTCGCCATCATCACCGACAAGGAGACCGGCATCAAGTGGCCGCTCGCCGACTACGCGCTGCTCCCCAACATGGCTATCGTCGACGCCGACAACTGCATGACCGCCCCGCGCGGCCTGACCGCTGCCTCCGGCATCGACGTCATGACCCACGCCATCGAGTCCTACGTCTCCATCATGGCTTCCGACTACACCAAGGGCCTCTCCGAGCGCGCTGCCAAGCTCGTCTTTGAGAACCTGCCCTCCAGCTTCACGAACGGCGCCAAGGACCCGCATGCCCGCGAGGAGATGCACAACGCCTCCTGCATGGCCGGTATGGCCTTCGCCAACGCCTTCCTGGGCCTCAACCACTCCATGGCCCACAAGCTCGGCGCTTTCCATCACCTGCCCCACGGCCTCGCAAACGCCGTCATCCTGACCCGCGTTATGCGCTACAACGCCGCCGAGGCTCCCGTCAAGATGGGTACCTTCTCCCAGTATCCTTACCCCAACGCGCTGCACAACTACGCCGAGATGGCCAAGTACTGCGGCATCGAGGGCAAGGACGACAAGGAGGTCTTCGAGAACTTCATCACGAAGCTCGAGGAGCTCAAGGACTTCATCGGCGTCAAGAAGACCATCGCCGACTACGGTGTTGACGAGCAGTACTTCCTCGACACCCTCGACGAGATGACCGAGCAGGCATTCAACGACCAGTGCACCGGCGCCAACCCGCGCTACCCGCTCATGAGCGAGATCAAGGAGCTCTACCTGGACGCCTACTACGGCCGCGAGCCTCAGGACTACGCCGTCTGCTAGTTTTAGCACGGTTTTTAACGGCGGGGGTGCACGGGTGTTTCACACACCCCCGCCGTCGCTTCTATCGCATCGTTGAAAGGATGCAACCATGCTGCTACCCGATTCCAAGACCGAGCTCGTCCGCCGTGGCAACAAGGTCGTTTACGACCTGGGCGACAAGATCGTCAAGGTCTTTAACGAGACCAAGCCTGTCTCCGACGTGTTCAACGAGGCTTTGAATCTTGCCCGCATCAATGAGTGCGGCATCCGCAGCCCCAAGGCGCTCGAGGTTTCCCAGCTCGAGAACGCCAACGGCTGGACGCTCGTGACCGAGAAGGTTCCGGGCACCACCCTTGCCGAGAAGATGACTGCCGAGCCCCAGCGCTTTGGTGAGTACCTCGAGATGTTCGTCGACCTCCAGATCGAGATCCACGGCTACACCTCCCCGCTGCTCAACCGTCAGCGCGACAAGTTCGCCCGCATGATCGACAGCCTTGATCAGCTCAATGCCACCACGCGCTACAACCTTCAGGAGCGTCTGGACGGCATGACCAAGGAGTTCAAGGTCTGCCACGGCGACTTCAACCCCTCCAACGTCATCGTCGGCGACGACGGCCAGCTCTATGTGTGCGACTGGGCACACGCCACCCAGGGCTCCCCTGCTGCCGACGTTGCCACCACCTACCTGCTCTTCGCCCTCAACAGCAAGGATCAGGCTGAGGCCTACCTGGAGCTCTACTGCGACCGCGCCGACATGCCCATGCAGGTCGTGCGTCAGTGGACGAGCATCGTCGCCGCTTCCGAGCTCGCTCGTAAGCGCAACGTGAACGATGAGTTCCTGAAGAACTGGATCGACGTCGTCGATTATCAGTAATATCTGAGCGATTTATTTCGCATCGGAGGCACAAAGGGAAACCCCGCAGCTCGAATGGGCTGTGGGGTTTTCCTTTTAGATATCGAGGATGCTACAAGATAAAAGGACGGCCCTACATCCCCCCGATCTGGAGAAATGCGGGCCGTCCCGTATATCGAGCTACAAGCAAAATCGTCGATTAACGACGGGCAGCCTTCACCAGCTCGGCAACCTTGGCGACGACCTCGTCGATCGCCACGTCCTCACGCTCGCCGGTAGCACGGTCCTTGAGCTCCACCGTGCCATTCTTGAGGCCACGCTTGCCGAGCACCACCTGATACGGGAAGCCCATGAGGTCGTTATCGGCAAACTTAAAGCCGGGACGCTCATCACGGTCATCGACGACAACCTCGATACCCTCGGCGCACAGGCCCTCGACGATTTGGTCGCAAACGTTAGCGCACTCCTCCTTCTTGGGATCGAGCGGAATCACCGCGACCTCGTACGGGGCAACGGAGACCGGCCAGACGATGCCATGTTCGTCGTTGTGCTGCTCCACGACGGCAGCAAGCGAGCGGGACACACCAACGCCGTAGCAACCCATGATGAGCGGCTTCTCCTTGCCGTCCTCGTCCATAAAGGTGGCACCCATGGCCTCGGAGTACTTGGTGCCCAGCTGGAACACCTGAGAGACCTCGATGCCGCGGGCAGCAGAGAGCGGCTTGCCGCAGTGCGGGCAGGGATCGCCGGCAACGACGGTGACCAGATCTGCCCACTCATCGACGGTAAAGTCGCGCTCGGGGCAGGCACCGGTAAAGTGATAATCGACCTCGTTGGCACCGCAGGCCCACTGCTTGGACTCGCGCAGGCTCTCGTCGCACACCAGACGGATGCCCTCGGGCAAGTTAACCGGTCCGATAAAGCCCTTGTGCAGACCGTAGGTCTGGAGCTCCTCATCAGTCATCATGCGATAGCCCTTGCCAAAGACATGCTCGGCCTTGCAATCGTTGAGCTCGTGGTCGCCCGGGACAATGGCGACGACGGGCTTGCCCTCGGCGTCGATGAGTGCCAGAGACTTGCGCGTGCCGTTCTCGGGGAAGCCGAAGAACTTTGCAACGGCCTCGATGGTGCCCATGCCCGGAGTCTCGACCTTGGTAAGCGTACCGTCGCCAGGACCCTCGGTCACAACGACCTTGGTGCTTGCGGCCTCATCGTCGGCTGCAAAGCCGCAATCGTCGCAGTAGACGAGCGAAGCCTCGCCGGCGTCAGCCAAAGCCATGTACTCGACGGAGGTATCGCCACCGATCTCGCCGGAATCGGCGACAACGGGCAGAGCCTTGATGTAGCAGCGCTCACAGATGTTAGCGTAGGCCTGCTTCATCTTGTCGTACTCCTCCTGCAGGCTCTCCTGCGTGGCAGAGAAGCTGTAGGCGTCCTTCATGATGAACTCGCGGCCGCGCATCAGGCCAAAGCGGGGACGGAACTCATCGCGGAACTTGTCCTGAATGTGGTACAGGTTGACGGGCAGTTGCTTATAGGAGCGCAGCTCGTTGCGCACCAGGGCAGTCACGGTCTCCTCGTGGGTGGGGCCCAGCACGAACTCGCGACCATGACGGTCGTCAAAGCGCACAAGCTCCTTGCCATAGGCATCGATACGGCCGGACTCACGCCACAGCTCGGCATCGACCATAATGGGCATCATGAGCTCCTGGGCGCCGGCGGCGTCCATCTCGTCGCGCACGATATTCTCGATCTTGCGGATCGAGCGCCAAGCAAGCGGCAGGTAGGAATACAGACCGGCGGCCTCCTTGCGGATCATGCCGGCACGGAGCAGCAGGCGGTGGCTGGCGAGCTCAGCGTCCGCCGGATCCTCTTTAAGCGTCGGCGCATAGAGCTTAGACATAAACATTGCTCGAGTCATTTACTTCTCCTCAATAAGTTTGTCGACCTCGGCCATCAGCGCGTCGACAATTTGATCCTCAGCTACTTTACCAATGATCTGGCCATGCGAAAAGAGCAGGCCCTGACCACGTCCGCAGGCAACACCCAGGTCGGCGTCAGATGCCTCTCCGGGGCCGTTGACCGCACATCCCATCACGGCGATCGAAAGCGGCGCGGAATAGTTCTTAAGCCGCTCGGTGACCTCCTCGGCGATGGGAATAAGGTTAACCTGGCAGCGGGCGCACGTGGGGCACGAGACAATCTCGGGACCACGGCGACGCAGGCCCAGCGACTGTAGAATTCCCCAGGCGACCGGCGGCTCCTCAACCGGATCAGCTGTGAGCGAAACACGCATGGTGTCGCCAATGCCTTCGGAAAGCAAGATACCCAAGCCTACAGAGCTCTTGATGGTGCCCTGGAGCTTGGTCCCCGCCTCCGTCACGCCCAGGTGAAGCGGAACATGGGGAATCTCGCGCGACAGGGCGCGATAAGTATCAAGCGTCGTCTGTACACTATGGGCCTTGGCGGAAAGCACGATGTTGGTAAAGCCGCGGTCTTCAAAATGCTTGACAAAACGCTCGCTCGACATCACGAGCTTTTCGGGCTGCGTGAGGTCATCGCGCTCGGCGATATCCTGCTCGAGTGAACCGGCATTGACGCCGATACGAATCGCACAGCCCGCGGCACCAGCAGCATCGATCACCGCGTCGACCTTGGCCCAATCGCCGATATTGCCGGGATTGATGCGCAGCTTGGCAGCACCGGCCTCAACGGCACCAATGGCAAGCTTATGGTTAAAGTGAATATCGGCGACAATCGGCACCGGGGACTCAGCACAGATGGTACGGAAGCCCTCGAGCGCGGCCTCGGTGGGCACGCTCACGCGCACGATATCGCAGCCCGCCCGCGCCAACGCGCGAACCTGCCCAAGCGTTGCCTGAGCATCGGCGGTATCGGTGCAGGTCATGGACTGAACCACGACCGGCGCGCCGCCGCCGATCTGCACGCCGCCCACATGCACGGGGCGCGTCAGCTCGCGCGGCAAAGAATGGGATAGAGACAATCCAAACACTCCCCTACAGAATAAATCGAAGGATGTCGGAACGAAGCATATAGACAAACAGCAGTGCGAAGAGTGCGATGCCCACATAGCTCACAATCGTCTGGACCTTGAGCGGCAGCTCGCGGCCAGCAATCTTTTGAATAATCTCGATGACCAGCTTACCGCCATCGAGTGGTGGGATGGGCAGCAGGTTCATAAAGCCCAGCGAGAACGAGATGAGCGCGGCAAACGACAAGAACGTGATGGGGCCGGCAGCAGCTGCCTGTGAGGACATGACGCTAATACCCACGATCGAGGAGGATTGATCGAGGATCTCCATCGTATGCTGCGGCTGGAGCAGGCGTAGCACGACCTCAGCCGTCTGCGCGACATAGGAGAAGGAGAGGCGCGCCGAGGTGATGGGGTCTAAACGGACCACCTGCGTAGAGGCATACACACCTAGGCGCTCGTCCTCTTTGAGTGCGACCGAGATCGAATGCTGCTTGCCGTCGCGCTCATACTCGATGGCGATATCGTCCTTACCGGCGGCCTTGCCGATGGCATCGTAGACATCCATCCAAGTGGAACATGAGACACCGTCAACCGAAAGGATCGCATCACCGGCCTCGATACCCGCTTTGGCGGCAATAGACCCCTCGTCAACCTGACCGATCACGTTGGTATCCATCGGCACGGTAACACCCGCAATGGAATAGATGCTCATAAGGAGCAAAAAACCCGTCAAGATATTGACGATAATGCCCGCGAGCAGCATAAAGGCGCGCTTGAGAAAGCCTTGGCCAAGATAGGTGTGCGAGCGCTCTTGCGCAAGGAACTCGGCCTCGCCGCACGGCAGCTCCCACACATCGCCCTCGGCAGTCGCATGTTCGCGATCGAAACGGCGACCATCAAAGGTGGTATAGCCTGCCGTATCTCGCGGCAACGTCTGATATTTGGTGGGATAGTAGCTCGGCGAGGGCTTCTCCCCTTCCTCATACCAGGGTGCGATGGAGCCCCAGCCTAGCAAAAGGGCGCATGCCTCGAGCACATCCTCCTCGGAAAGCTCGAGCTCGACAGCAAGGTCGGCCACGGTCACGCGACCATGACGATAGATAGCCGCGAGCACGCGATCGGAGCACGAGACATCGGTCGGATCCATACCGCAGATGGCAGCGTAGCCACCCAGCAGCAGCGGGGTCACGCCAAACTTGGTTCCAATGCGACGTGACGTGTAATGGATGTCAAAGCGGCACGGCAGACCCAAAAAGAACTCGGTCACACGGACGCCGCAGGCACGCGCCGCCAAAAAGTGGCCGCCCTCGTGCAAAAACACGAGGACGGAAAGCATCAGCAGGCCCCAAAAGACCGATGAGAGAACGCTCAGAACAGTATCCATAAAACGAAAAAGCAATCCTTATGGGTTAGGAACGGGTTGCAGCGAGCACCTGCGCAGCCTTTTCACGCGCCCACGCATCGATGTCGCGAAGCTGCTCAAACGAATCGACCGCCTGCATATCGTGGGCGTCCATGCAGGATTCCACAATGCGATCGATATCGGTAAAGCTGCAGCCATCGTGCAGGAAGGCATCGACGGCGACCTCGTTGGCGGCATTGAGCACGCACGGCATGGTGCCACCCGTCTTGCCGGCACGCTCGGCCAGTGCCAGACAGCGGAAGGTATCCATGTCGGCAGCATCAAACGTGAGCTGCCCCAGCTCGCGGAAATCGATACGAGGCGCCGGGGTATCCCAACGCTCGGGATACGAGAACGCGAACTGGATGGGAATACGCATGTCGGATGCACCGAGATGCGCCATCACGGAGCCGTCGGCGAACTCGACCATAGAGTGAATCTTGGACTGACGCTGCACGACCACGTTAATGAAATCGAGGTCGCAGTTAAACAGATGCATGGCCTCAATGCGCTCCAGGCCCTTGTTCATGAGGGTGGCGGAGTCAATGGTGATCTTGGCACCCATGGCCCACGTGGGATGCGCGAGGGCATCGGCACGCGTCACGCGATCGAGCTCGTCGCGCGTGCGGCCAAAGAACGGACCGCCCGAGCAGGTGAGCCAAATGCAGTGGGCCTCGCGCGGGTTCTCCCCCAGATAGCACTGGTAGATGGCGGAATGCTCAGAGTCGACCGGAATAAGCTGGCCCGGTTGCGCCAACGGCATAAGCAAGTCGCCACCGACGACGAGGGACTCCTTGTTGGCAAGGGCAAGGCGCTTATTCGAGGTCAAGGCCGCATGGCTCGCCTCGAGACCGGCGGCGCCCACAATAGCGACAAGCACGCAGTCGACATCGTCGCGACGCGCGAGCTCGCAAACCGCCTGCGCGCCAACGCCGAGCTGCGTGCCCTCGGGCAACTCCTGCAGCACGGCGTCATCGCCATGAGCGACATCGGCTACGGCAACCGCCGGAACCGAGAACTCACGGGCAGCGGCAACGAGCTCAGAGGTACTGGAGTTAACGGACAGCGCCGTCACCTGCAGGCGATCGGCATGCTGGCGGCACACATCAAGCGCCTGGGTGCCGATAGAGCCCGTACAACCCAGGATGGCAACGCGAAGGCGTCCATCGGGGCCATACGTCGTCTGGAAGGACATTACAGCACGCCTCCGATCATCAGCAACAGCTGCGCGGTGATGCAGCCGAAGATAAGCGAGTCGCTACGATCGAGCATGCCGCCGTGGCCCGGGATAAGGTTGCCGGAATCCTTGACGCCCACACCGCGCTTGATGCGCGACTCGATAAGGTCGCCGATAACGCCCAGAATGGACACGACCACGCCGCACAGCAGCGCATAGGGCAGGCTGAGCTTGTAGAAGTGCGTCGCCCACAGGATGAGCCAAATCAAAACCGAGCCCAGGATGCCGCCGGCAAACCCCTCCCAGCTCTTTTTGGGAGAGATCTTGGGAACCATCTTGTGCTTGCCGATACGGCTGCCCACGATGTAGGCAAACGAATCGGAGACCCAAAGGGACGCACAAACGCCCACTGAAAGCAGGGCACCGGCAAAACCGGGCACGGCATCGCGCAGGAGCACGATGGCCGCACTTCTAAAGCCAGTGTAGATGGGGCCCATGAGCGTCACGGCCACATCAGAGATGCGGGTACGCGGCGACCAGACATACCAAATGCCCACAGCGAGCATCAAGGCAAAAAGCAGGGCATTCAGCAACATCGAATCGCCCAACGCCGACAGCGGAAAGAGTACGGCGGCAGCGATACCCATGCGCTCGTTAGCCATCTTGCCATCGAGCCTTGTCATACGGAAAAACTCATAGCAGCACAGACCGCTCATGACAGAAACAAAGATGGCCGTGGGCACGATACCCAAAACCAGGCACAGGATAAAGACAACGGCGTAGACGATACCGGCGGCGGCACGGGTAATAAAGCCCTTGATGCTCCCAGCCACGAACCGGTGCCGCTCTTCGCTGCAGGCGCTCCCGCAGTGGCAGCTTTGCGCGCAGACGTCTTGGGAGCAGATGCCTTGGGACGATCGGACACGATTAAGCCTCCTCGGTCTTGCTCAGTCCACCAAACCTACGGTCACGGCCCTGATAGGCCAAAATGGCGTCGACAAGGCCCCAACGATCAAAGTCGGGCCAATAGGTATCGGTGACGTAGAATTCGGAATAAGCCACCTGCCACAGCAGATAGTTCGAAAGGCGCAGCTCACCAGAGGTGCGAATCACAAGCTCAGGATCGGGAAGGCCGGCGGTATAGAGATGGGAAGCCACCATGTCGTCATCAATTGTGGCAGGATCGATCTTACCGGCGGCAGTGTCGAGTGCGATTTGACGGACAGCGCGGGTAATCTCGGCACGCGCGCCGTAGTTGACGGCAAGCGCCAGCGTCATACCGGTGTGATTGGCGCACTCGGCAAGACCGCGTTCAAAAACGTCGCGGGTCTTCTTGGGCAGCGCGGAAATGTCGCCCAAAAAGACAACGCGCACGTTTTCGCGCTTCAGAAGCGGCAGCTCGTCGATAAACGTCTTGGCAAACAGATGCATCAAGACGTTGACCTCATGCTGCGGACGGTTCCAGTTTTCGGTAGAAAACGCATAGGCAGAAAGCACGTCGACGCCCAGGCGCACGCAGGCGGTAATGATCTCGCGCAACGAGACGATACCTGCCTTATGACCCTCGGTGCGTGCAAGACCGCGCGACGTGGCCCAACGACCGTTGCCGTCCATGATGCACGAGATATGGTGCGGAATGTTATTGAGGTCAAGGTCGGAAAAACCGACGCCCGCAGGGGCGTCGGCAAAGTACTCGACCAGTTTATGCTCGTCGTATTGCACCTTAGATCTCCATGACCTCGGCTTCTTTTTCCTTCAGAAGCTCCTCCACCTTGGCGACATACTCATCGGTGTGCTTCTGGACCTTGGCCTGCTCGCGACGGACATCGTCCTCGGTGAGCTCCTCATCGCGCTCGAGCTTGTTGTTGAAGTCGCGACGGATGTTACGGATAGACACCTTGGCCTGCTCGGCGTACTCGCGGCACTCCTTGACGAGCTCGCGACGGCGCTCCTCAGTGGGGGCCGGGAACGGCAGACGAACGACGGTGCCATCGGAGTTGGGGGTAATGCCCAGATCGGAAGCGCCGATGGCCTTGACGATAGCGTTGATGAGCGCCTTGTCCCACGGCTCGATGAGCAGCATGTGGGCCTCGGGGGTCTTGACGGCGGCAACCTGCGTGACCGGCGTGGGGACACCGTAATAATCAACGGTGATGTCGGACAGAATGTTGGCATTGGCGCGGCCGGTACGAACCTTGGAGAAGTTATGCTTGAGGGACTCGAGCGACTTGTCCATATGGGCGGTGATGTTCTCTGCCATGCTTAATCCTCCTGATAGACGAGCGTGCCGACGGGCTCACCCGAAAGCGCGCGCTTGACGGTGTCCTCGCCATCGATGTTGAGGACCAAAATAGGCATACGGTTATCCTGGCACAGTGCCGTAGCCGTGGAATCCATAACCTGCAGGCCGCGAACGAGAACCTCGTGATAGGTAATCTTGTCAAAACGGACGGCATCGACGCACTTGACGGGATCCTTATCGTAGATGCCGTCAACCTTGGTGGCTTTAATCAGAATCTCGGCGCCGATCTCGCACGCACGAAGAGCCGCGGCGGTGTCGGTCGTAAAGTACGGATTGCCCGAACCGGCAGCGAAGATGACGACGTTGCCCTTGGACAGATGGTTGATAGCGCGGCGACGAATATAGGGCTCGCAGATCTCGTTCATCTGGATAGCGCTCATCACGCGGCAGGGAACATCGTTATGCTCGAAGGCATCCTGCAGGGCGAGCGCGTTCATAACGGTTGCCAGCATGCCCATGTAGTCGGCCTGAGCACGCTCCATGCCACCGGCAGCGCCGGCCATGCCGCGAAAAATGTTGCCGCCGCCGACAACGACGCCGACCTCATGGCCAACGGCGAGCAGCTCCTTGACCTGCTTGGCAAGATGGTCGGTAACCTTGGGGTCGATGCCATATTGGCCGTCGCCCATCAGTGCTTCGCCGGAAAGCTTAAGAAGCACGCGTTTATATCGGATGTCGGACAAAGCGATCCTCCTTTAATTAGACTCTCAATATGATATCAAAGGCTCTGATAAGAGCCATGAAAAAGCAGGCTGTGAGTAAAACCCACAGCCTGCTCATTACCAGCTACAAGAGCTTATTTACTCGCCACGGACCAGACGGTCAAAGGCAACGACGGTAATGGTGTCGCCGAGCTCCTTGGAGACCTGCTCAGCGTACTTCTTGATGGTGAGGGAGCTGTCCTTGATGAACTCCTGCTCGGTGAGCACGGACTGCTTGTAGAACTTCTCCAGACGGCCAACAGCCATCTTCTCCTGGATAGCCTCGGGCTTGCCGGACTCGGCAGCCTGGGCCATGTAGATCTGCTTCTCGTGCTCGACGGTCTCGGCCGGAACCTGATCGCGGGTAGCGCAGATCGGGGCGACGGCGGCAACCTGAAGGGCAACGTTGTGAGCGAAGGTCTTGAAGGACTCAGCCTGAGCGGTCTCGGCCTTCTCGAAGGCGAACTCGACGAGGACGCCGATCTTACCACCCATGTGGATGTAAGAAGCGAGCGCGCCGTTCTCGGCCTTGCGGGCAGCGAAGCGGGAGATCTTCATGTTCTCGCCCATGATGTGAATCATCTCGGTGAGCTCGGAGGAAACGGTCTCCTCGCCCATCGGCTTCTCGAGCAGAGCGTCGACGTCAGCAGGCTCGGTGGTAGCGACAACCTCAGCGACCTTAGAAGCAAAGCCGGTGAACTTGGCGTTGGAGCCAACAAAGTCGGTCTCGCAGGAGAGCTCGAGCAGAGCGCCGGTCTTGCCATCCTCGGAGACGAACGCGGCGACAGCGCCCTCGTTGGTCTCGCGGCCAGCCTTCTTGGCAGCCTTGGCAAGGCCGTTCTTGCGCAGAACGTCGACAGCGGCGTCCATGTCGCCGTCAGCCTCGACGAGAGCCTTCTTGCACTCCATCATCGGGGAGTCGGTCATCTCGCGGAGCTGCTTGACCATAGCGGCGGTAATCTGGGCCATTGTGGTTCCTTTCAAAGAGATGAAAAAGAATTAACTAAGACTGATTTACTCGGCCTTGGGCTCAGCGGCCATCTCGGCCTCGGAGACCTGCTCCTTGCCGGAGCCAGCGAGGCAGGCGTCAGCCACGAGCTCACACATAAGGGTAACAGCGGAGATAGCGTCATCGTTGCAGGGAATGCCGTACTCGACCTCGTCGGGATCGGAGTTGGTGTCGATCAGGGCGACGACGGGGATGTTCAGGCGCTGGGCCTCCTTGATGGCGTTCTCCTCGCGCTTGGTGTCGATGACGAAGAGAGCCTGGGGCAGACCCTTCATGTCGCGGGCGCCACCGAGGTTGGTCTGGAGCTTGGTGAGCTCCTTACCGAGAACAGCCTGCTCCTTCTTGGGCAGAACAGCCATGCGGCCGTCCTCGACCATGGCCTCGAGCTCCTCCATGCGGTTGATGCGGGAGCGGATGGTGACGAAGTTGGTCAGCATACCGCCGAGCCAACGCTGGTTGATGTAAGGCATGTTGGCGCGCTCAGCAGCGTTCTTGACGGCCTCCTGAGCCTGCTTCTTGGTGCCGACGAACAGCACGTTGCCGCCCTTGGCGACGTTCTTGACGAAGGTGTAGGCCTGGTCGGCGTCGAGGATGGTCTGCTTGAGGTCGAGGATGTAGATGCCGTTGCGCTCACCGAAGATGAACGGCTTCATCTTGGGGTTCCAGCGACGGGTCTGGTGACCGAAGTGGCAGCCGGCCTCGAGCAGGGTGCGGATATTAATCTTGGTAGCCATGTTAAACCTCCTGTGGTTTGCCTCCGCGCGGGGTCATCCTCCAAAACCAACCCGGACATGTGCTACCAAAGCCCGGGCACCACGGTATGAAGTAGCCGCGCGTGCGTGATAAAAACATGTTGCCGTGAAGCAACCCGATGAATGATAGCAGGATTGCTTCTTCCTGCCAACCCGCAATCAAAACCACACACCTGAGTGCGGCATGGAGGGCATCCCTCTCAAAAAATCGCCGCGCGCTACTCGCCTCGGGGATGAGCTTGAGCCACGGCACGTTTAAGCCGATCGGGTGTGAGATGCGTGTAGATCTGCGTCGTGGACAGGCTCGCATGACCCAGCAGCTCTTGAACCGAGCGCAGGTCCGCGCCGCCCTCGAGCAAGTCGGTCGCAAAGGTATGGCGCATCGCATGCGGGGCGATGTCGGCCGGAATGCCGGCGAGCGTCGCCAGCATATGAAACCGCCGCCTGAGCATGGCGGCGCTCATGCGATTACCGCGCGCCGATATAAGCAGCGGATGCGGCCCGGTAGCGAGGTCACGACGCTTTGCCCGAGCGAGCAACTCCGGCCTCCCCTCCTCAATATAGAGACGCGTCACCTCGAGCGCACGACGATACAGAGGGACGATACGTTCTTTGCTCCCCTTGCCCCACAGGCGCAGCGTGCGTTCGGACCACGCAATGGACTCCACATTGAGTGCTGCGAGCTCAGAGATACGGGCACCCGAGGCATAGAGCAGCTCGAGCATCGCCGCATCGCGCAGTCCCGCGGGTGTTGAGGTATCAGGCGTCTTGAGCAGCGCCTCCACCTGTTGGGTCGTCAGCACACCGGGTAGATCGCGCGGGAGCTTGGGCGAGGAAATTGCCGAGACCACATCGCCCTCCACGACCCCCTCGGCAGCCATCCATCGATAGAGCGATCGGATAGCCGACAGATGCGCCGCAAGCGTTCGGGGAGCCACCTGCTCACGCGAAAGCTCGGCAAGATAGCGGCGAATGGTGCGCACGTCGGCAGCGAAAGCATCGATATCCTCGCGCTCGCACCAGGCAGCAAAGCGCTCCAGCCTCGAGCCGTAGGCCGTCACCGTGTTGGGAGAAAGTCCCTCGACACGTGAGATATAGGCGATAAACGAGTCGACGGTGTCGTACAGGTCAAAGGCTATGACCGGTCGCCTCCAAACAGATCAGGACGAGTGGCCAGATAGGCATCAAGGGCCTCGAGCGCACGGTCCGCATAGGCCTGGTAGCGGTCGCGCTTGCTGCGGCGCTTACCATCCTCGAGTGGCGGCACCAGGCCAAAGTTGACATGCATAGGCTGATAGCCCACGGTGGCAGGATCGGTCGCATAGCCCACGAGCGCACCCAGGGCGCCCACGCGCGGCAACTCGACGCCCGCGACACCGATAGCCTCGGCATAGGTGTTGAGCGCCGCGAGCAGACCGGTCGCCACGGCTTCCATGTACCCCTCGGTGCCGGTGATCTGACCGGCCAGGCGCACGCCGGTACCGGGCACGGCAAAGGTGCCATCGAGCACGTGCGGGGCGTAGACAAAGGTATTGCGGTGCATGACACCGTAGCGGAAGAACTCAGCGTTCTCCAGGCCCGGCACCATATGGAAGACGCGCTTCTGCTCGCCAAAGGTCAGGTTTGTCTGGAAGCCCACCAGGTTATAGGCGGTCTTCTCCTTGTTCTCGGCACGCAGCTGAATCGCCGCCCAGGGGCGACGTCCGGTACGCGGGTCGGTAAGGCCGACGGGCTTCATGGCGCCAAAGCGAATGGCGTCCTTGCCGGTGCGCGCAACTTCCTCGGCAGGCTGGCAGGCCTGGAACAGATCGCCGCCCTCAAAGTCTTTGAGCACCACGCGGTCGGCCGTGGTAAGTGCCTCGATAAAGGCCTCGTACTCCTCCTTGTTGAGCGGAGCGTTGAGATAGTCGCCGCTCCCCTGCTCCTCGTAGCGCGACTGCGAAAACAGCACGTCCATATCGAGCGTGGAGGCATCGACGATCGGCGCCGCGGCATCGAAGAACGCAAGGGCGTCGCCACCGACGAGCTTCATGACCTCTTCGCTCAGCGCCGGTGAACACAGCGGGCCCGCGGCAATGACCACGTGGCCCTCGGGAATCTGCGTGACCTCGCCATGCGCGACCTCGATATTGGGACGGGCGGCAACCTCGGCCTCGACAAGCTCGGAAAACTTGACGCGGTCGACCGCCAGGGCACCGCCGGCGGGAACAGCCGCGCGATGGGCGCAATCGAGCAGGACTGAACCCATGCGCTTAAGCTCGGCCTTCAGCAAACCAGCCGCGGAATCCGGACGGGTCGACTTAAACGAATTGGAGCAGACGAGCTCTGCCAAGTGATCGGTATGGTGAGCCGGGGAGCTAACCTGGGGGCGCATCTCGCACAGCTTTACGGCAAAACCGCGGTCTGCCAGCTGGATCGCGCATTCCGAACCCGCCAGACCGCCACCGATAACCGTCACCTGATCAAACAGCATCTGCAAACACCTTTCTAATTGACACGTTTTCCATTGTGACCGAAGGGCGTCTGGGCGTGAAGGGCAAACTTGGAGGGCGCATACCTTCCATCCATCATGCGCTCGATAAGGCCCTCGAGTTCAAGCGAACCCAAGAGTTTGAGTACGCCGACAGCATCGAGCGCGACGAGCGCCGCGATGTCGTCGACCTTGAGCGGAGAGGCGATGAGCGCATGCATCACGGTCTGCTGTGTTGGATCCAGGTCGGCAATGCCGGGAGCATCGGGGCGCGAGTAGCGCAGGGTGCCGTAGATGCGTGAGATAGCCATCTCGATAGATTCCTCGTCGATGATGCAGCAAGCACCGTTCGCAATGAGGTAATTCGTGCCACGCGACTCGGGCGATAGGATCGACCCCGGCACGACAAGAAGTTCGCGCCCCAAATCCATAGCAGCCTCGGCTGTAGAAAACGTCCCGGAAGGCATACCCGCCTCGGAAACAAAGAGGGCTTGCGACAGGGCCGCGATCACGCGATTGCGGCGCGGAAAGGCAAACTTGCGCGGACCCATGCCCCACGGAGAGATCGACACGACCGCGCCACCCGTATCGAGCGTGCGCATAATAAGCCCCGCGCTCGAACGCGGGTAGACCACGTCGGCGCCCGTCCCCAGCACCACGACGTGTTTGCCGCCGGCGTTGACCGCAGCCCAACCCGAGGCCTGGTCACAACCGACCGCGCCGCCCGAAACTACCGTCACTCCCGCCTCGACCGCCACCTTTGCCGCAAGCTCTGCCACGGCAAGACCATACGGCGAGGCCTTGCGCGCGCCGATGATGGAGAGCGCGGGCGTCGAAAGCACCTCGGGGTTGCCGCGCACATAGAGCGTCTGGGGTACATCAGAAAGCTCCAAAACGGTCTCGGGATACAACGCATCACCTGGATGCAGCTCGTAGGTCCCCTCGGCCATCATTGGTCCCTCCTTCCCTGGTACATCGCTGCCTCGAGCACGTGGTCCTGCGTCACTTGCTCGCTCTCGGCGACGTCGGCGATTGTACGCGCGATACGCACCAGTCGCACAATGCCGCGACCCGTGAGATGTGTGCGCTTCGACAGGCCGAGCACACACTTCTCCGCCGCATCATCGAGCTCAAAGGTCGAAACGACGCCGTCAATGGACCGTGTCTCGTCATCCTCGGCCTCGGCATCCGCATCGTCCATACGGGATTCGCGCCAAGCGCGAAAAGCGCGACCGCGCACAACGTAGTCACGTAACTCGGCAGACGACATACCCTCCGCACCCTCGATAATCACTTGGGGGTCGGGACGGGTCACATCGATCATCATGTCGATACGGTCGGCCAAAGGACCGCGCAGTTTAGACCGATAGCGCTCGACCATCGCCGCCGAGCAGCGACACGGCACCTCGCGATCACCCAAGAAGCCGCAGGGGCAAGGGTTACTCGCAGCCAGCAGCTGAAAGCGCGACGGGAAGGTAAAGGCCCCGTCGACGCGTACGATCCTGACGTAGCCGCGTTCGATGGGCTGACGCAGCGTCTGCAGCACACCCGTGGGAAACTCAGCAAGCTCGTCCAAAAAGAGCACGCCGCCATGAGCCAGGCTGATCTCACCCGGATGCACCGGGCGCCCTCCGCCAATGAGGCCAGCCGTTGATATGCTGTGATGGGGACTTCGAAACGGCCGATGACCTGCCAATAAGCCATCGATGTTCTCACCCAAAACCGAATGGATGCACAGCGCTTCCTGCTGGTCCTCAACGGAAAGCTCGGGCAGGATGCCGGTCATACGACGGGCGAGCATCGTCTTGCCCGATCCCGGGGACCCGATCATAAGCAAACCGAGCTCGCCGGCGGCCGCAAGCGCCATGCCGCGTTTAGCGACTTCCTGCCCTAGCACATCGGCATAGTCGAGTTCGGGCTCAAAGGTCGCCTCAACACCCTCGGAATCCAGATAATGACGCACGGCATCGCCCATGCCGCGAGCAAGCTGAGACAAATGATCGATAAATCCGCAATCCACGCCCGCAAGCGGCACATGCTGATCGGACCTGCCGGCGATAAAGGACAGCCCCATATCACGTGCCAATAGCTGAAACGCCACCTCGCCCTTGACGGGAAGCACCGTACCGTCCAAGCCGAGCTCGCCGGCGATAAGGCAGCGATCGAGGTTGTCACGGGGAATCTGCCCATCGGCCGCCAGAACCGCGATGGCGATGGGCAGATCAAAGCCGCTACCGGTCTTGCGAATATCGCCGGGCGCTAGGTTGACCGTAATGCCCGAGCGTGGGATCTCGAACCCGGCGGAGCGCATCGCGCAGCGAATACGACCGCGTGACTCCATCACCTCCATACTCGGAATGCCGAGCATCTGAATACCCGGAACGCCGCCGGCAAGCGAGACCTCGACCGTGACGGGAATTGCCTCGACGCCACGGATGCAGGCCGCGTGAACGGCAAACGTCTCGAACGCCATCACGACACCTGCCAATCGAACGCGTTGTACTGATGCTCGATCTCGGCGATATGCCCGCCACGAATGGTGACGCCCACGGCATCGAAGCGAATCGCCTTGAGCGGATAATGCTCCATGAGATAGCAACTTGCGATGCGGCGGTAGCGGCGTTGCTTTTGGGCGTCCACGGCCTCCTCGGGAAAGACCCGCGTGCTGCAATCCAGTGCGACGCGTCTGGTCTTGACCTCGGCCATCACCACGACATCGTCGAGCTCATCGAGCAGCACCAGATCGGCCTCGCCCTCGGTGCAACGATAACCCTGCTCCAGCAAGGTGTAGCCGCGCTCGTTAAAGTAGTCGATGGTGATCAGCTCGCCCAGCATGCCCAGCTCGCGGGGACTGAGTCCCTTGATAAACTCGGGCGTCATCGCCCCGCAGTCGAGCTCGCCGTTTTCCCAACGCTCCTTGAGCTGCTGCGTCTTGCTCTTTTTGCTTGCGGCACTCATGGGGTCTCCTTTCCCGCACACTGCATTGCCCCGATGATGAGGGCACCTTTCATGCGGGTAAGTACCGGAAGCAAACCAAAAGCTGACCAAATGCCGTCAAAAAACGGGCCGTACGCAGCAATGCTGTTGCATACGGCCCGCTGCCAGCAGGTTTATAAAACCCCTGAGGTCCCTGTCTCCACAATTGACCTAGAAAAGGCGCTCAGTCTGCAGAAAGTTTCCGCAAAAGCTCACGCGGTGCAGTGGACAAAGTCCATGTTTGCGAATGGCCTCGATGTGCTCGGGGCTTGCGTAGCCTTTCGATTCGGCCAAATGGTACTCGGGATACTCGGCATCGTACTCGACCATCATCTCATCACGCGTGACCTTGGCCATGATGGACGCCGCGGCGATACAGGCGATCTTGGCATCGCCCTTCACCACGTCGCGCTCGTTGGGAACGGCGCCCAAGGGGTTACCGTCCATAAGCACGCAATCGGGCTCGAGCCCCGTATCGGCCACGGCGCCCGCGACAGCGGCTCGAATGGCGCGGGCCATGCCCATCTCATCGATATCCTTAGGCGCGATATGGCAAAAACCAATTGCCGTCGCCACCTCGGCAATCTTCACTGAGAGCAACTCGCGGCGCGCCGGCGTGAGCTTTTTGGAATCGTTGATGCCCCAGACGCGCGGCTCCATAGGAAGGCAGACGGCGCATACCGTCAAAGGACCGGCCACCGATCCGCGACCCACCTCGTCGACACCAACGACTACCCCATCGCCGCCAAGCTCATGCATAAGCTCGTACATGTCATTGACGCGCTCGCGCTCGGCAAGTTCCTTGGCATGGCGCTTAAGAGCACGCTCGCAAGCCTTGATCACCTGCTGGCGCGGGTCCTCGCGATAATGCTCCACGAGGGCGGGGATCTCCTCAAACGTAGCGCTCGCCAACTCACCGGCAACCTGCGATGCCGAAACCGAGCTCGTCATATTGGCCATACCAGGCCCTCCTTGCATGCAAATCAGATAAAAAGAAGGGCCACCCGAAGGTGACCCTTGTGTCCAAACGAGTGGACAGACGCTGCGATCTTCTTAGCGCTTCTCGGGGATGCGAGCAGCCTTGCCCACCTTGTCGCGGAGGTAGTACAGCTTGGCGCGACGGACGCGACCATGACGAACGACCTCGAGCTTGGCGATCTTGGGGCTGTGAAGCGGGAAGGTACGCTCAACACCGACACCGAAGGACATCTTGCGGACGGTGAAGGTCTCGCGGGCACCGGCGCCGGCCATGCGGATGACGTCGCCCTGGAAGACCTGAATGCGCTCGCGGTCGCCTTCCTTAATGCGGTAGTGAACCTTGACGTTGTCGGCGACGCGAACCTGAGGAATGTCCTCGCGGATCTGCTGACGCTCGATTGCGCGGATGTAATCCATGTGCAATTCCTTACTCTTCTAGAGGTGCCGTACCACCTTGGCCGGCACGTAGTTGAACAAACGTATTCGAGTATACACGCGCGGGTTTCTGCTGCAAGAACAATTTTTTGCGCAGACAAAAAGACAAAACCCGCACATGATAACCGCCCGTCTCACGAATGAGACGGGCGGCATGAAGGGGGCTACGCTAGGCGTCTAAACCCAAAACGTTAGGCGGAACGCTTGGCCTCGAGCTTGGCCTGAGCGGCAGCCAGGCGCGCGAGGGGCACGCGATAGGGCGAGCAGGACACGTAGTCCACGTCGGCCACGTTAAACAGGCCCTTGATGGACTTGGGGTCGCCGCCGTGCTCGCCGCACACGCCAAAGTGCATGTCGGGATTGGTGGCGCGGCCCTTCTCGACGGCCAAGCGCACGAGCTCCAGCACCGCCGCGTCGATGGTCTCGAAGGGGTTGTCTTTCAGGATCTTTTTATGCATGTACAGCGGGATGAACTTGGCCTCGGCGTCATCGCGCGAGAAGCCAAAGGTCGTCTGGGTGAGGTCGTTGGTGCCAAAGCAGAAGAAGTCGGCATGATGGGCGATCTCGTCAGCGACCATGCAGGCACGCGGCAGCTCGAGCATCGTGCCCACGGGAATATTGAGCTCGACGCCTTCCTCGGCGGAAACCTCGGCGATCACGCGCTCGATAACCTCGCGGGTCTGGACATGCTCGGCCGTGATGGAAACGAGCGGAACCATGATCTCGGGGCGCGGGTCGACACCCTCCTTGATAAGGCGGGCAGCGGCCGTGGCGACGGCGCGAACCTGCATGAGCGGCAGATCGCCAAAGACGACGGACAGGCGCACGCCGCGCAAGCCCAGCATGGGGTTGGACTCGACCATGCCGTCAATGCGACGCAGGCGGGCGCGCAGGGCAGTGAGCTCCCCCTCGGGAGCGCCGGCGGCCTCCTTCTTGGTGATGGCGACCTCGAGCTCGCGAGGATTATCCAGGAACTCATGAAGCGGCGGATCGAGCAGGCGGACGACCACATCGCGACCGGACATGGTCTTGAACATCGCCAGGAAGTCCTCGGTCTGAACCTTGAGCAAGTCGGCCAGGGCCTGCTGCTTCACGGCCTCATCGTCAGACAGGATAAAGCTCTGGATGATGTTCTTGCGATCGCCCAGGAACATGTGCTCGGTGCGGCACAGACCGATGGCCTCGGCGCCAAACTCGAGCGCGAGCTCGGCATCCTCGGGGTTGTCGGCGTTGACGCGCACGCGGTTGGCGTGACCGTCGGTCTCGTCCAAACGGATCTCATCGGCCCAAGACAGGATGGTGTCCAGGTCGCCGGTGAGCTCTGCAGAGACCAGGTCGACCGCGCCGTCGACGACGATACCCTGGGTGCCGTCGATGGAGATGACATCACCCTCGCGCAGCACGCGGTCGCTGCCCTCGATGTGCACGACCTTCTCGGCAGCGTCGATATGGAAGCGCTCGACACCGCAGACGCAGGGCGTACCCAGCTCCTGCA
>CABPXT010000014.1:0-21607 GCA_902461405.1 uncultured Collinsella sp. | reverse complement strand
GGTACCGCCTCGCGGTGACATCGTTTTTATGTCAACCTTGGTCTAACAGAGCCAAACCTTTAAGCGCTGGTACGGGTATGCGTCCTATCGAGCAAAGGCGAACGACATGGTCGGCGGGTGTCGCTCGTCCATCGAGTTGGATACCGCGAGCGGCGCGAGACTGTGCGACGTCTCGTATGATCCGGGCTATGAGGGCAACGAGGGGCCGGGCATCTACATCCTGGACAGCGATGTCGCCTACGTCATGGAGGGCGACCAAGCCGAGCTCAACAATTTTATGGCTCAGTGCATCCAAGACGCCTATGAACAGACCTGTTTGCCCGACCCGCAGACTGCACGTGATAACGGGTCTGTCCGTACGTGGCTGTTCGAAGACGAGATGCCCTGGAACGCTGATTTGGGATGCACGGGCTCGGCAAAAGGGTAGAGGCCGCGACCACCGCAGAGGGAACAGACACATTTGCGGTGGTTTGGTTTGTCTCGATCTGTAACAGCTGGTCTGATAAAAGCGGGCTTGGTGTTACAGATTGAGATTTTCGTACGGGGCTTCGCGCTTTGTCTTGATCTGTAACATCTAGGCCCCTATTTGCCGAATAGTTGTTACAGATCGAGACAAACGGGTTGCCGCCGATCACTTCATCTCAATCTGTAACACCTGGGACCGAAAAGGGCCGCTAGATGTTACAGATCAAGACAGTGGAACATCGGAGCCGAAAACCATCACAAAGGTGCCCGGTGACACCCTATTTCGATGGGGTCCAGGTTATTTCATCGTCAAATAGCCAAGTGCGTGCTGAGCCACTGTCGCGCGCTGTCTGTGGATCGGGCTCGCAAGTTTGTTCGTAGGCATCCTCGGTACACCGATCCATAAAATCGACGACTGCCGTCTGGTCGCCTTCCATGACGTAGATCACGTTGCCATCCGAGATATAGACTCCCGGCCCTTCGTTGTCCACGTAGCCGGGGTCGTATGAGACGTTGCACAGTCTGCTCCCGTTTGCCGCATCGAGTTCAAGGGTCGAATAATACCCGCCATTCATTTGGCCTTTCTTGGCTCGATATATTGCGGCGCCGTACCACCGCGTAAACGCTTTGCCTTTGAGTAAATTGGTTGCCTTGCCGATAAGCTGCTCATCTTGGGTATAGCGCGTGGCCCCAAGTTCGATTCGGGGATAGTTGCTGACCCCAAGCGCTGCGGGCGTACCGTCGAAATCGACGGTGATTGAATCGGGTTTGACGATATCGGTGAGGATTTCGATGGGGTAGCTTACGGTTTCAACCGCCGCCTGCGTCGCCGAGGCAGGGAGAAATGCGAGATAGATAATGCCTACGCCGGCTGCGGTAATTGCAAACGCTAAGACGAGCAGGCCGATATAGGTGGAGCGTTTCACGGTGGGCACCTCTCATGCAATATGCAATCATTAAGATAAATGATACAAGCTTACGACAATATTCAAAAGAAAGCGACCGCCCGGAATGAGAGGGCTAAAAGGCCCTATTGGGCTTCGATTCGATCTCTAATAGGAATATTTGCCTCCCCTCATTCTGGGCGAGGGGCCAAAAATTGAGTTCACGGGTTTTGCGCAATACTATTCTCACTAAACCCGCTATTTTCACTATAAGCACTATAAAAACGACAGGGACGATGACGAGAGTATTGTGGCGTACGATAACCAAGCCGTTTAAGCCGGCACCCTTGTCTTGAATCTCCATCTATATCTGCGCGAACGGGCTATCGGTGGCTCTCGATTTCGTCGCTGTGTTCTCGTTGGATCTTGTGGGACGCTAAAAATAGACTGGGACCACCACAAAGGGGACAGGCACCTTTGTGGTGGTCCCGTTTGTCTCGATCTGTAACAGTTAGACCCTAATTTGCCGAGTAGATGTTACAGATTGAGACAAACGGTTGCCGCTGGTCATTTCATCTCGATCTGTAACGTCTAGGATCAAAAATGGCTGCTAGATGTTACAGATCGAGACGGTAGCGCGCCTGGGCAGCGGCGGGCTGACATCTCAGTACCCTATCCATCAATCACTCAGAAAATCTTATATATAGAGACTTAGATTTGTGTATAAGATCGCGCAAAGCTGGCAACAATACTTCTCGAACAACGTGAAGCCGCCCCGTAGGGCGGCCACCCCAAGAGAGGTGATTCCATGAGAATCGATAAGCTAGCAATGACGTCGCGTGAGGCGCTGCAGACCGCCATGAGCACGGCTGCCGACGCGCAGGCCGGCGCGGTGGAGCCGATTCACCTGCTATCCGCCCTGCTCGGCGCCGGCGAGCGCAATATCTCCGTGATCATCGAGCGCATCGGTGCCGACCCGGCTCAGCTCGCACGTTCCACGCAGGATGCCATCGACCGCGCGCCCAAGGTTTCGGGCGAGGGTCAGCAGATGGGCCTGTCCAACGAGCTCGTCCGCGTCATCGAAAAGGCCGAGAAGAAGGCCACTAAGATGGGCGACAGCTTTGTGGTGACCGAGCATCTGCTGATGGCACTTGCCGAGGACAAGGGCGAGGCTGGCCGCGTTCTGCGCGACGCCGGCGTCACCAAGGAGCGCATCGAGCAGGTCTACGAGGAGCTGCGCGGCGATGACCGCGTGACGTCTGCCGAGGACAAGACGCAGTTTGAGGCGCTGGAGCAGTACGGTCGCAACATCTGCGACCTTGCCCGCGCTGGCAAGCTCGACCCGGTCATCGGCCGTACCGACGAGATCCGCCGTACCATCCAGGTACTGTCGCGCCGCACCAAGAACAACCCCGTGCTCATCGGCGAGCCGGGCGTCGGCAAGACGGCCATCGTCGAGGGCATCGCCCAGCGTATCGTGGCCGGCGACGTGCCGAGCACGCTGCGCGACCGTGATCTCATCGAGCTCGACATGAGCGCGCTGGTCGCCGGCGCCAAGTACCGCGGCGAGTTCGAGGACCGCTTGAAGGCCGTGCTCAAGGAGGTACAGAAGTCCGAGGGCAAGGTCATCCTGTTCATCGATGAGCTCCATACCATCGTGGGCGCGGGTGCCACCGAGGGCTCCATGGACGCCGGCAACATCCTGAAGCCGGCGCTTGCCCGTGGCGACTTGCATGCGATCGGCGCGACTACGCTTGACGAATACCGCAAGTACATCGAGAAGGACGCGGCGCTCGCCCGTCGTTTCCAGACCGTAATGGTCAGCGAGCCCACCGTCGAGGACACCATCTCGATTCTGCGTGGCCTCAAGGAGAAGTACGAGATCTTCCACGGCGTGCACATCACCGATAGCGCGCTCGTGGCAGCTGCCGACCTCTCCGATCGCTACATCGCCGACCGCTTCCTGCCCGACAAGGCCATCGACCTGGTCGATGAGGCGGCAAGCCGCCTGCGCATGGAACTCGACAGCATGCCGGTCGAAATCGACGCCACCACGCGTCAGCTCACCCAGCTGCAGATCGAGGAGCAGGCGCTTATGAAGGAGACCGACGACGCCTCCAAGGAGCGTCTGGAGGCCCTGCGCCAAGAGATTGCCGAGGTGCAGGAAAAGCTCAACGTGCAAAAGGCTGGCTGGCTCAACCAAAAGAACGCCATCGACCACGTGCAGGAGCTCAAGGGGCAGCTCGACGAGGCCAAGAGCGAAGAGGAGCGCGCGACGCGCAACGGCGATCTGGGCCGCGCGTCCGAGCTGCGCTATTCCGTGATCCCGGGTCTGCAGCAGCAGATTCAGGAGTCCGAGGCTGCACTCGAGGCGCAAAAGAAGCAGGATGGCGAGGGCCTCAACGAACAGGTGACCTCCGATGAGATCGCCGAGGTCGTGAGCGCCTGGACCGGCGTGCCCGTGTCCAAGATGATGCAGGGCGAGCTCGACAAGCTGAAGGGCTTGGAGGGCGAGCTGCATAAGCGCGTCATCGGCCAGGACGAGGCCGTCTCTGCTGTCGCCGCAGCTGTGCGCCGCAGCCGTGCGGGCCTCTCCGATCCGGACAAGCCCATCGGCAGCTTCTTCTTCCTGGGCCCCACCGGCGTAGGCAAGACCGAGCTCGCCAAGGCGCTGGCCGAGTGCCTGTTCGATGACGAGCGCGCGCTCGTGCGTATCGACATGTCCGAGTACATGGAGAAGTTCAGCGTCCAGCGTCTGATCGGTGCGCCCCCGGGATACGTGGGCTACGACGAGGGCGGCCAGCTCACCGAGGCCGTGCGCCGTCGTCCGTACTCCGTAATCTTGCTCGACGAGATGGAGAAGGCCCATCCGGATGTCTTTAACGTGCTGCTGCAGGTGCTCGACGACGGCCGCCTGACCGATGGCCAGGGTCGCCAGGTGTCCTTCAAGAACACGATTATCATCATGACGTCTAACGTGGGCTCCAAGGCCATCGCCGATCTGTCCGGTAAGGACGAGGAGGAGATGCGCCATCAGGTCGACGCCGCCATGGCTCAGACCTTCCGCCCCGAGTTCCTCAACCGTATCGACGATATCGCGGTGTTCCATCCGCTTGGCATGGCGCAGATCGAGAAGATTGTCGACATCCAGCTTGCCGACGTTCGCGCACGCCTGGCCAAGGAGCGCATGACGCTTGCCATCACCCCGGCGGCCAAGCAGATGCTCGCCGTGGGCGGCCTGGACCCCGTGTTCGGTGCCCGTCCGCTCAAGCGCCTGGTCCAGCGCGAGGTCGTGGACGCCATCGCCGCCGCCATCATCGACGGTACGGTGCGCGAGGGCGATCAGGTGACGGTCGATGCCGACAAGGACGGCGGCTTTACCGTCGTGTGCGATAACACGCCGTCTGCTACCTACGAGGTCCCCGACGCCGAGTAGATTTATGGGACATGCCTTAAAATCTGCCAGCCGTCTCTAAACGCCAAGGGCGGCGGATCCAATTGGGTCCGCCGCCCTTTTTCGTGCGACAATCGATAATGTTGAACACGATTGCATGGCAAGGAGATATGCAGATGATAGACAAGAACAAGACGAATGCGCCGGTCGCCAACGCCGCGCCGGCCGCACCCAAGCCTGCACCCAAGCCTGTGCCCAAGCCGCGCGACCCCTACATCCGTGCCGAGAACGAGGATGACGACGGCTACGATCCTTATAGCGATCGTCGCCCCGAGCGCGAGCCCCTCTTCGAAGCCGACCCCTGGCGTTAAGTAGCTCATTTGGGACGGGGCTTTTTTAGCTACTTTGTTTTCGGCTAGAGGCGTTCATGCCTGCCCCCCTCGGCCGCTCGATATCCTCCGGGAGGGGCCACTAATAGAAAACTTGCTTATCCATTAATCAAGATACGCATAATCTTGCTCTCCTGCTAATCAAGAATCAGTATAATCTTGATTAGCAAAAGAGCAAGATTGGAGAATTATGGCATTCAACGACTTGGTGGCTCAAAAAATAAAGGACTTTGAGCAACAGGGGATTCCGCAGGTCTTTGAGCGCGACCTTGATCTGGGCAACCCGCAGGAGCCAAAGCGCGACAACATCGTATATGTGATTGTGGGCGCCCGTCGTTGTGGAAAGACGTATCGCCTGTATCAGGAGATGCGGCGGCTTCAGGGCCAAGGCGTCGAGCTTGACCGGATGCTATATTTCAATTTTGAGGATGAGCGCTTGCGTCCGTATGAGCCATCGCTACTAGCGGACGTGCTCGATACATTCTATGCACTATATCCTGCTGCTCGAGGCGAGGGCGCCTACCTTTTCTTTGACGAGATCCAGGAAATACCCGAATGGGGTGCGTTTCTGCGACGCGTGGTCGATACGGAGAAGGCGACCGTTTACGTGACGGGATCTTCTTCTAAGATGCTGTCCTCAGAACTTAAGAGCGAGTTCAGGGGCCGTTCTCTTGTGCGAGAGCTTTTTCCGTTGAGTTTTTCGGAATACGTCCGATATAAGACGGGGAGCGTTCCTGAGTCGAACGCACCCTTCTCCTCGAGCGATGCGGCGTTGCTCCGACACCATCTGGTCGGATATCTCGAGCGAGGGGGATTCATCGCGACACTTGAGCAGACGCCCGCAGACACGATTCAGCTGCTACAGGAATATGCGTCGCGAACGGTCGCCATGGACGTCGTTGAACGTTACGACGTCAAGAACCCCCGTTTGGCCTCGCTGTTTCTGGCGCGGTGCATGGCATCTTCGGGACGAGAGCTGTCAGTGAACAAAGTGTACAACGAGTTCAAGAGCAGACAGATACCCGTCAGTCGAAATACGCTCAGCGACTTACTTGAGTATTACGAGGACGCCTACCTGCTGTTTTCGGTGCCGGAGTTCACGAGTTCGCTTGCAAATAATACGCGGTCTGCGTCTAAGGTCTACGCCGTCGATCCCGCGATGTTCGGAGCGTTCTCCCCCGCATCGGCATTGGATCAGGGTCAGAGGCTCGAGACCGCGGTGTTCAATGCGCTCAGAAGAAGGACCCCCGCCGTGCGGCCCGGTTCGGTTTGCCGCCTGCTGATTAAAGATAAGAATAAAAGCCATGAGGTGGACTTTGTGGCTGGGGATGCACTGCTCATGCAGGCTTACGGCCTGATTCAGGTAAGTGTGGATATGACAAGCGAGAAAACGCGCGAGCGCGAAATTGCCGCGCTCGATGTCGCGATGGCCCAGTTTGATCTTGGCGAGTCGGCAATCGTTACCATGGATGAGCAGGCCGATATTCCATGCAAACACGGCGTGGTACATGCTGTGCCCGCATGGAAGTGGCTCCTTTCCTAATCGTCTATGGATTTGCGAGGCCAGGACTCAGGTGTCATGGTCCGCTAGTCCTGGGCCTTGATGCTTGGCAGGAGAATCTGGGCGAGGTAGTCGGTCTCGAGCTTGGTCGCGGCGTCTGCCTTGCCGTCTTTGCCGACCAGTACGTTCTTGATCTGGCTATAGGTGTAGCGGTTGCCGGTCGTGAGCTCGACAAGCTCAATGGCCGTGTCCATGGGGTAGGTTGACACGGGATTCCGCGTCCGTCCGTTGATGGTCTGGGGCACCACGTACGGATAGACGGGGCCGCTGGCGTAGACGGTATAACCGTTGCCTAGATTGGCCGCACCCAAAACCGTATCGCCCTCATCGGGCGTAAAGCTCTCGCCCTCGCGCACCGCGACGAGCGTCACAATCGGCGTATCGCTGTCGCCGGCAAGATAGATGCATAGCGTGCTGCCATTTTGCCAAGTCTCGACCTTGCCGTACCACTCGACGGGGATATCGAGCTGGTAGAGGTCGGTTGCCTTGTGGCGAGCGTCAGCATCGCGGGCTGCCTGTGCCTTTTGCGCGCTCACGGCATTGACGGCGGCGTCGCGCCGCGCGGTTGCCGCCTGCTGGAGCACCTTGGCGGTGGCGGCGGAGCTCGCGCCTCCCTCCTCGGCATATTTGGCGGCGGCATCGATCTGGTCGTCGGTTACCGTGTCGGCCGAAGGCACCTTGAGCTTAAAGGCGGCCTGGCTGCTTAGGTCCTGTCCGTCGCTCTTGATCGTGACCTGCGCCTTGGTGGTCGGCACGGTATAGACGGTGCCGTCGGATGCGATGGGGGAAGCGGCAATGGAGAGCGTGTAGTCACCGGGTAGCAGTTTGATGCCACGGCCGTGCTCGTCAACATAGAGTGTTTCGCTTACGGAGGATCCGTCCACGTCCTGGCCACTCACTTGTACGGGAATCTTGGAGCCGGCGGAACAGTCGAGCCCCGCGGCATGTACGCCAATCTGCACCGACATCATCGTGTGGGCATTGGCGGCGACAGCGGCAGCCTGCTCTTGCTGATATCCGTTCCAGGCTGCGTAGCCTGCGCCGCCGGCGACGAGCGCGACGGCCACAGCGCCGGCGACCATTAGATTGCGGCGCTTGGGCGACATCTTGCGATGGCGGACCTCGGCCTCATGTGCCGAAGGAACGGACGGTAGGGGAATATCGCCCATGGCGATGGTCTCGTCCACGGCAGGCGCGGAGCCTAAGCCAGGGAGCTCGCGGGTCAGCGAATCTTCGGCCGGCAAGCTGTCGAGCAAGATGGTTTCCTCGCTCGTGTCGGATTCGGGCTGGTCGTCGGCCTCGCATTCGGATTCCTCGTGCCCAGCCTCATCTTCGGTGGGCGCGGCGCCATCGTCTTTTGCATCCTGATCATCGGGCTGCGCCTCGATTTCCGGCTCATCCTGCACATCAACGCTCGAATCGTCAAACGCAATCTCGGCCAGCGCGATCTGGTCTAGGCTCTCCAGGGCCTCGGCACACGCTTCTGCATCTTGGGCCGCATCCTCTTGGCCCGTCGTCTCATCTTTCATATATCCCCCAAGCTCGATATCGGGACAACACTGTACCCAAAAACGGGGCTCCATAGAGCCGCCGCATGATTTGAAATCCGATTTTATATATGCGCGTGTTTTTGAATAGATGAATAGAGGCGCAACGACAAAAAGCCCCCGGAAAGCGAGCGAAACGCTTTTCGGGGGCTCTGCGAGACATTGGATTGAAAGGCCTGGTGAGCGGGCCTATGCCCAAGTGCCAACAGCGGCCAACATGTTACTCGGCGTGCGCGTAGTCAACCTTGGCGCGGCGAGCGGTGGCCTTCTCCCAATCGCTGGTGCCCTCAAAGACATCCTGCTTGTAGGGATTGCGGCCGAGCTTCTTGGCGCGGTAGGCGATGTAGATGATCGCGGCGACGTTGGCGACCAGTGCGGCGATCGAGACCGCGGTAGCGGCGCCGGGGTCGAGCGTGGAGTGGGTCACAAAGATGGACTCCTCCTGGAAGTAGGGGAACACCTGGGCAAACATGCACCAAATAGCCAGCGTAAAGGCGCGGTTCTGGATCCAGCCGCCCTTGTTCCAGATAAAGGCGGCGACGGTGGGCGCCAGCAGCAGCGCAAAGCCGCAGAACCAGGAGTGGGTGGGCAGGCAGTTGTAGGTGTAGCAGAAGTTCCAGATGTCGTAGGCGATGATGTAGACCCAGGTCATGTCGGGCCACAGCATGTCGGTCTGATCCTCGGAGGCGTAGACGCTCCACCAACCGGTCATGCAGAAGATGTTGATGATACCGGCGATGCCGTTGAACACGTTGTTCCAGCCGGCAAGCTGCGTGGCGCCCTCGGAGGTGACCCAGGTGGACTCGCCCAGGACAAAGAAGTGATAGGCGCTCTCGAAGTCGGATATGACGGCGATCATGATGTTGATGGCAACGATCACAAACGGCCACGCGCGGAACCAATGCGCCTTGCCGATCTTGCCCCACTGATACTTAATGGCAATGAAGCCCCAGCAACCGGCCAGCGCCGCGTATACCTTGGCGTAGTGGAACCAGCTGTTCTGGTACACATGGGTGGGGTTGGTGAGCGCCCACTCGGCGCCCTGTGAGACGCCGATGGCGATGGCGATGCAGTAGATGGTCATGGCAAGCGGAGCTACGCCAAAGATGATTGCCGCGCCCAGCTTGGTGCGGCGGCCGACCTCGTTGAGCACGATCAGGCCGATAAAGACCATCGCCCAGCCGACCCAGTGGATAAGGGTATCGCTACCCCAAACATCGAACAGCATGCTGCTCTCCTTTCATGCGCCCGCGTCCCCTCTTCCGTCGCGGGCAGTTTGGCAAAATGTCGTCAGTTCCTGGGCTTGCGCTCGGGATACTTGGCGGTGTAGCCCTCGATGTGGAGCGTCGAGGCGATAATCTCCTTGACCGTCTCGTCGGGCACATCGGGGTGCGTGCGGATATACATCAACAGTCCCATGATGAGGGTGTAGAACGTCTCGTAAACATGGTCGATGCGCAGGTCGTGATGGGCGACAAAGTCCACCACGGTGGTGTCGAAAATGTATTGCGCCACGCGCTGGACCACGTTGTGCAGAAAGCCGCCGTAGAGCGCGCCGCTGCTCGAGGTGAGCGTGCTCGGCAGCTCGTGGCCGCTCACGACCAGACGCTTAAAGAGCGGGGCGACGGTGTCGAGCGCCCCCTCGATGTCGCCAACCGTGCGGCTGGCGTTCCACTGCTCGAGCTCGGAGATAAAGCCGTCGATCGCCTCGTCCATAACAGCGGTGACGGCGGCGTCCATATCGGCAAAGTAGTGGTAGAACAGTGAGCGCGTGCAGCCGGCCCGTTTGGTCACGGCCGATACCGAAAGATGGGATACGCCCAGCTCGGAGCTCACGTCGCGCACGGCGGCGAGAATCTCGCGACGGCGCTCGTCGCCTGTCAGGCGCTTTGCCGCGCTGTCGGGTGCGGGGACGGTGTCGGCAACAGAGATATTCGCCGTGTTATCGCCCATGCGTTTGCCGCCTTTCATCCTCTTTTGCCTGACCGTTCGCCTAACAGTCTTGAATATTGTTGACGGTTCGTCAATACTATTTTTGACACAATGTCAACAATGGCGGGTGAACGGCATGGGGGCATGCCCGGCCTGCAAAAAAAGAGGGGTGTCGCGGCCTCGCCGGGCTGTGGCAAGAGAAGGGACAACCATGATTCTCAACGGACCGGGAATTAGCTACACCGAGCCCGATATCGGTTCGGAGTTCGTGCCGCCGCTGCCGGAGCATCCGCGCGAGGCCATCGTCAAACTGTGCGAGCACTGCACCAACCGCCTGCTGCATCGCGATGAGCTGCTGGGCTACGAGTACTGGTCGTTTGCCGAGGCCGCAACCGACGAGCAGGCCGAAGTGCTCTGCAAGATGAAGATGCGCCGTCCCTATACGCTGCCCGAGATGGTCAAGCTCACCGGCATGCCCGAAGCCGATATCGAGAAGATGCTCGACGACATGAGCTACACGGGTCTGCTCGAGTACAACTGGGAAAACCCCGAGCGCGCCAAGCAGTGGGTGCTGCCCATGCTGGTGCCGGGTTCTGCCGAGTTCCTCAACATGCGCGTGAGCCAGCTCGAGGAGCACCCGGTCTACGCCAAGTTTTTTGAGCAGGCATCCAAGGGCCCGCTGTCCCGCGCCACGCCGATGGTGCCGCCCGGAGGCGCCGGTATCGGCATGCACGTCATTCCGGTCGAGAAGGCCATCGACGCCGCGAGCACCTCGGTGCCTATTGAGCATATCGAGCACTGGCTCGACAAATACGAGGGTAAGTATGCCGCTAGCACCTGCAGCTGCCGCGCGAGCCGTCGCGTGATGGGTGAGGGCTGCGCCGACGACCCGGCCGATTGGTGCATCGCCGTGGGCGATATGGCCGACTACGTGGTCGAGACCGATCGTGGCCATTACGTGACCCGCGACGAGGTTTACGACATCCTGCACCAGGCCGAGGACAACGGCTTTGTGCACCAGATCACCAACATCGACGGCGAGAACAAGATCTTCGCCATCTGCAACTGCAACGTCAACGTGTGCTACGCCCTGCGCACCTCGCAGCTGTTCAACACGCCCAACCTGTCGCGCTCGGCCTATGTCGCCAAGGTCGAGAAGGACAAGTGCGTGGCCTGCGGTCGCTGCGTTGAGGTGTGTCCGGCCGGCGCCGCCAAGCTGGGCCAGAAGCTCTGCAGCAAAAAGGCGGGTGGACAGGTGCCCGAGTATCCGCGCCAGGAGCTGCCCGACGCCACCAAGTGGGACCAAACCAAGTGGTCGCCCAACTACCGCAACGACAACCGCATTGAGACGCATGAGTCCGGCACCGCTCCCTGCAAGACGGCCTGCCCCGCGCACGTTGCCGTTCAGGGCTATTTGAAGCTCGCGGCGCAGGGCCGCTATGACGAGGCGCTGGCGCTCATCAAGCGCGAGAACCCGCTGCCCGCTATCTGCGGCCGTGTGTGCAACCGCCGCTGTGAGGATGCCTGCACCCGCGGTCGTGTGGACGCCGCCGTGGCTATCGACGAGGTCAAGAAGTTCATCGCCCAGCGCGATCTAGACGCAGCGACCCGCTATGTCCCGCCCGTGGTGACCCCGACGCGTGCCGGCGGCTTCGACCAGAAGATCGCCATCATCGGTGCCGGTCCGGCCGGCCTGTCCTGCGCTTTCTACCTGGCCGAGAAGGGCTACAAGCCCGTCGTGTTCGAGAGAAACGAGCGCCCGGGCGGTATGCTCACTTACGGTATTCCCAGCTTTAAGCTGCAGGAGGACGTTATCGAGGCCGAGGTCGAGGTTATTCGCCTGATGGGTGCCGAGTTTCGCTATGGCGTGGAAGTCGGTCGCGACGTGACGCTCGACGAGCTGCGCGCGCAGGGCTTTAAGGCCTTCTACGTTGCCATTGGCTGCCAGGGCGGCCGCCTTGCCGGCATTCCGGGCGAGGATGCCGAGGACGTGACCGTGGCCGTCGACTTCCTTCGCGAGGTTAACAGCGGCAAGATCGACGCGCTGCCCGGCCGCACCATTGTGGTGGGCGGCGGCAACGTTGCTATCGATGTCGCGCGCAACGCCTGCCGTCTGGGCTCCGAGCACGTTGAGATGTTCTGCCTGGAGAGCGAGGCCCAGATGCCCGCCAGCGAGGAGGAGCGTCGCGAGGCCATCGAGGACGGCGCGCACATCAGCTGCGGTTGGGGCCCCAAGGAGGTTCACCTGGACGAGACTGGTCGTGTGTGCGGCATTACCTTCAAGCGCTGCACGCGTGTCTTTGACGACGAGGGCCGTTTTGCGCCCGAGTACGACGAGAACGACCTGCGTCGTGTCGACGCCGACCGCGTGGTCATGTCGATCGGTCAGTCCATCGTGTGGGGCGACCTACTGGCTGGCACCAAGGTGGAGCTTGGCCGCGGTCAGGGTGCCCTTGCCGATCCTCAGACCTACCAGACCGCCGAGCCTGACATCTTTGTGGGCGGCGACGTCTACACTGGTCCGAGTTTTGCCATCGATGCCATCGCCGCCGGTCACGAGGCCGCCGTGTCCATCCATCGCTTTGTGCAGCCGGGCTCCACGCTCACGATCGGCCGCAACCAGCGCCGCTACACCGCGCTTGACCGCGACGACGTCGTGATCGAGAGCTACGACAACGCGAGCCGCGAGGTGGCGCATGTCGACCGCGAGCGCGAGAAGGCCGCGCCGTTTAGCGAGTACGTCGAGACCTTTACCGAGGAGCAGGTGCGCGCCGAGACCGCCCGTTGCCTGGGTTGCGGCGCCTCGATTGTCGACCCCAACAAGTGCATCGGCTGCGGCCTGTGCACCACCAAGTGCGCGTTCGACGCCATCCATCTGGATCGCGACCGCCCCGAGTGCTCCACGATGGTCAAATACGAGCAAAAGCTCCCCAGCCTAGGTAAGTATGCTTTGAAACGTGCGATTAAGATCAAATTCGGTCGCAAGTAAGTAGCCAAAACGGGAACGACGGAAGGAATCAAAAGTGCACGAGCTCGGAATCGTGTATCACATCATTCGCGATGTTGAGAATGTGGCGCGCGCTCATGGCGTGCGTCGCGTTTCGAGCGTGACGTTGCTGCTGGGCGAGGTCTCGGGCGTTGTTCCCGACCTGCTGCTCGATGCTTGGCGCTGGGCGGCAGATAAAAAGCCTGTCACGCAGGGCGCGGAGCTTATCGTGGAGCCTGTCGAGGCCGTGACGCATTGCGAGGCGTGCGGCCGCGACTATGCGACAGTCGAGCACGGCAAGACCTGCCCCCATTGCGGCAGCGGCGAGACATACCTGCTGCAGGGCCAGGAGGTCATGATCAAGCAGATTGAGACCCCCGACGAGGATCCAGCAGACGCCGCCCCCGACGGTCCTTCTGACGCCCCCGACGCCGTCGACGCCGCCAACCCCCTCCACATCGCCTAACTTGGTCGCTGGGGACGTTCTTACATGACTAGTCAATCAAGAACGTCCCCAGCGATCAGTCGTTTAAGAACGTCCCCAATGACTACTTGCGCTAGTACATAAGTCATGCTAATAGTCAAGTTATGTCTGTTTAAACAAAATAGCGGCAGTACAAGCGCATTCGCGCTTGCCTAAAATCGATATTAATGAACAGTATGCTTGTATCTGTAAAATGCATGGCTTGATGAGCGACGCCTTGGCGTGTAATGAGTCAAAAAGCAGTAACGTAATCAACTTGTAACAAACCTAGACGTTTAAACAAATAATCCAACCTTTTGCGAATTTAGCCCTAATTCCACAAACTAAACAGGTATACTTCCTTAATGTCGTGTAGGGAATACGTAGACAAAAAGGAGGTTATGTGATGGTAAGTATTGTTCTTGCTAGCCATGGTGACTTGGCGGCTGGAATCAAGCAGACGGGCTCGATGGTCTTTGGCGATCAGCCGTCTGTTGCCGTGGTCTCGCTCGAGCCGAGCATGGGCCCCGACGACTTCCGTGCCAAGGTCGAGGAAGCAGTCGCTTCCTTCGAGGACCAGGAGCAGGTGCTCTTCCTCGTTGATCTGTGGGGCGGCACGCCGTTCAACCAGATCAGCGGGCTCATCGAGGGCCACGATTCCTGGGCTATCGTCACCGGTGTCAACCTGCCTATGCTCATCGAGGCATATTCGCAGCGCTTTGACGCAAAGAACACTGCACATGCGATCGCAAAACATCTCGTGACTGAGGCTAAGGCTGGCGTGCGCGTTAAGCCCGAGTCTCTGGAGCCCGAGGAGAAGAAGCCGGCTGCGGCCGCCGCTGCTCCTGCAGGCGCCATCCCTCCGGGAACGGTCATCGGCGACGGGCACATCAAGATCGCCCACGTCCGTATCGACACCCGTCTGCTTCATGGTCAGGTGGCCACCACGTGGACCAAGCAGATCAACCCCAACCGCATCATCGTGGTTTCCGACGGCGTTGCTCACGACGAGCTCCGCAAGACCATGATCGAGCAGGCTGCTCCTCCGGGAGTCCATGCCAACGTCGTGCCCATCAAGAAGATGGCCGAGGTCGTCAAGGACACGCGCTTTGGTGACACCAAGGCCATGCTGCTCTTCGAGAACCCGCAGGATCTGCTCAAGGCCATCGAGGCCGGCGTCGACATCAAGGAAGCCAACATCGGTTCCATGGCTCACTCCAAGGGCAAGGTCGTCGTCACCAACGCCGTCGCCATGGGCGATGACGACGTTAAGACTCTCGAGGCTCTCAAGGCCAAGGGCGTCAAGTTCGAGGTCCGCAAGGTTCCTTCGGATTCCTCCGAGGATCTCGACGCCATGTTGAAGAAAGCTAAGGCCGAACTGGCCGCTCAAGCATAGTAAAGGAGGGTCCGATACATGTCTGCAATCACTATTCTGCTTGTTGCGATTGTCGCGTTGCTTGCCGGTATGGAAGGCATTCTGGATGAGTTCCAGTTCCATCAGCCGCTCGTGGCATGCACGCTTATCGGTCTCGTAACCGGTCACCTTCAGGAGGGCATCCTCCTGGGCGGTTCGCTCCAGATGATGGCCCTTGGCTGGGCTAACGTCGGCGCCGCCGTCGCGCCTGACGCCGCTCTGGCCTCGGTCGCTTCTTCGATCATCATGGTGCTCGCCCTCAACGGCGGCGCCACCGATTCGGCCAAGGCTGTTACCGCCGCCATCGCCGTCGCTGTTCCGCTGTCGGTCGCTGGCCTGTTCCTGACCATGATCTGCCGTACCCTGGCAACCGCTATCGCTCACGCCATGGACGGTTGCGCCGAGAAGGGCGACTTCGCCGGCATCGAGCGCTGGCAGTACGCTGCTATCCTCATGCAGGGCCTTCGTATCGCCATCCCGGCAGTGCTTCTGTGCATCATCCCGGCTGAGGCTGTTACCAACGCGCTTAACGCTATGCCCGACTGGCTGTCCGGCGGCATGGCTGTCGGCGGCGGCATGGTCGCTTCCGTCGGTTACGCCATGGTCATCAACATGATGGCCACCAAGGAGACCTGGCCGTTCTTCATCCTCGGCTTTGTCCTTGCTGCCATCCCTCAGCTCACGCTGATCGCCCTTGGCCTCATCGGCATCTCCCTTGCCCTCATCTACCTTGGCCTTAAGGATCTGGCCAAGCAGGGTGGCGGCATGGGCGGTGGCTCCGGTGACCCGCTCGGCGACATTCTGAACGATTACGAGTAGGAGGGGAGTGATACATATGGCAGAGAACAAGATTCAGCTCACCAAGGCTGACCGTAAGAAGGTTTGCTTCCGTCATCAGTTCCTTCAGGGCTCGTGGAACTACGAGCGTATGCAGAACGGCGGCTGGTGCTTCGCAATGATCCCTGCGATCAAGAAGCTCTACACCAGCAAGGATGACCAGATTGCCGCTCTTAAGCGCCACCTGGAGTTCTATAACACCCACCCCTATGTTTCCGCCCCCGTCATTGGCGTTACCCTCGCTCTCGAGGAGGAGCGCGCCAACGGTGCTCCGATTGACGACGTCGCCATTCAGGGCGTCAAGGTCGGCATGATGGGCCCGCTCGCCGGCGTCGGCGACCCCGCCTTCTGGTTCACCCTTCGCCCGATTCTGGGCGCTCTGGGCGCTTCCCTGGCCCTGTCCGGCAGCATCGCCGGTCCGCTGCTGTTCTTCTTCGCGTGGAACATCATCCGTTACGCCTTCCTGTGGTACACGCAGGAGTTTGGCTACAAGGTCGGCTCCTCCATCGCCAAGGACCTCTCCGGCGGTCTGATGGGCAAGGTCACCGAGGGCGCTTCCATTCTGGGTATGTTCATCATCGGCGCCCTGGTCGAGCGCTGGGTGTCCATCTCCTTCACCCCGGTCGTCTCCAAGGTCACGCAGTCTGCTGGCGCCTTTATCGACTGGGCTAATCTGCCCTCCGGTTCTGAGGGTGTCAAGGAAGCACTGACGATGTATAACTCCATCGGTGCTAACGCCCTTGATCAGGTGAAGGTCACCACGCTTCAGGCTAACCTCGATCAGCTCATCCCCGGCCTTGCCGCCGTGTGCCTGACCCTGCTGGTCTGCAAGCTCCTCAAGAAGAAGGTCAGCCCGATCGTCATCATCCTGGCTCTCTTCGCCATCGGCATCATCGGTCGCGTCTGCGGCTTCATGTAAGCACGTTTCGGCTTAAGACCGAGAATTGCTAGGCAAGGGCTTTTGAGCCATTGAAACGGACCGCACCCGGTGGGTACACTGGATGCGGTCCGATTGTTTTATTTGGAGGGCGAGGCGCGCATGGCGCAATCTCAGAACAGCACGGTCGATCTGGCAACGCCGGCAACCTGCCTGATGGGGCTTACCAGTCACGGTAACGTAATGGTGGGCAATAAGGCGTTTGAGTACTATAACGAGCGCAATCCCGAGGATTTTATTCAGATCCCGTGGGATGAGGTCGACTATATTGCCGCTGAGGTTTTGCGCGGCACCAAGAAGATTACGCGTTTTGCCATCTTCACCAAGGACAATGGTCACTTTACGTTTTCGACGCGCGACGACAAAGAGACGCTTCGCGCGGTCCGCAAGTACGTTGACGAGGATAAGCTCGTGCGTTCGCCCGACTTTATCGATGTGACGGCTAAGGGCGCCAAGAGCATCCCCTCCGTTATCAAAAACCTCTTCCACAAAGGCAACTAGTCATTAAAGAGCGCTCCCTCAAAGTGGGGCGCAGTCTCCCATGTGGATCGATCGGGAAAGTGCATCCCAGTTCGAGCATCGATTCCGGGATGTAGTTTCCGGAACGGGGTCGTTTGGGAAACCGTGTCCCGTTTCGAGCCGAAATTCTGGGTCACAGTTTCCCAGCGAGGTCTCATGGGGAAAGTCTGACCCAGAATTTGCCTGGATAGTGGGACGCACTTTCCGGAGGGCTGTTCCACCGCAACTTCGAAGAGTGGGTATACGCTGCATTACAGCGGCGTAAATCTGCTACACTAATACAACATGCCTCCGTAGCTCAGGGGATAGAGCACCGCTCTCCTAAAGCGGGTGTCGACGGTTCGAATCCGCCCGGGGGCACCAGAGGAATATCGAGCCCGGTACCGCTATGGTGCCGGGCTCTTCTGGTCTAAGGGCAGGATTCGGACCGTCGACACCCGCGTCACCAATTTCCCCGCGGGGGGAGTTTTCGAATCCGCCCAGGGGCACCAGAGATTTGCCGAGCCCGGTACCACCACGGTGCCGGGCTCTTCTGGTTTAAAGGTATGCCGTGGTTTTCGCTACTTCAGATGAAGAAAGCGCCCGTTTGCAGGGGGAGCAAACGGGCGCAATTGAGCGAATGTATTTGCGTCAGCAGCCGCTGTGGGCAACGTCTTGATGACTAGTTGGTCGTACCGGAATCGTCGCCTGAATCAGTACCAGAGCCAGAAATCGAAACCGTCAGCGTAATCGTGCTGTCGGTGGACTGCTTGCCGGTGGGGGAGACGCCCGTAACGGTGGCGTTTTCGTTGCCACTCACGGGGTTGCCGTTCTGATCACAGAACGCGATGTTGTAGAAGCCGGCGTTGTTGAGCGCGGTGACGGCGGCAGAGATGCTCTTGCCGTACAGGTTGCCCGGAACGCTGGCCTTGCCGGACTTCTTGGCGATGACGACGGTGATCGTGGCGCCGGGCTTCTGCTTGCCACTGGGGTTCCAGCTAATGACGGTGCCCTCGGTAACGGAGTCGTTCTCCTGGTAGCTCACGTCGACGCCAAAGCCTGCCATATCGAGGGCGTTGCGCGCCTGGGCCTCGGTCATGTCGGTCAGGTCGGGGACGGACGTGGTATCCGGGCCGCTCGAGACCTTGTACGAGATGGTCGTGCCCTTCTCGACTTCCTTACCGGCTTCGGTGCCCTGCTCAAAGACCTGGCCCTCATCGGCCTCGTTGGCCTCCTCGGAGGCGTTGCCCTTCAGGCCAACGCTTGCCAGCGCGGCTTCTGCCTGGTCCTTGGTCAGGCCGACAAGCTTGGGAACCTCAACCTTCTCGGAGGGCTTGGGGCCCTTGGAGATTACCAGGTTCACCTTAGTGCCCTTGGCCTTCTTGGTGTTGCCGTTGGGCGTCTGCTCGGCGACCTTGCCCTCGTCGACATCTTCGTTGTAGCTTTGGTCGATGGTGCCGACCTCGAGGCCGGCTTCCTTGATCAGCTCGACGGCAGTCTGCTGGTCCTTGCCCAGTACATCGGGAACGGTGACCTGCTCGCCGCCAAAGAGTCCCGTGGCAAAGGCCACCACGATGCCGATGACGGCAACGGCTGCCACCACGGCGGCGATGATCTTGTTCTTGTTGGATTTGGGCTTTTCGACCTCGTAGGAGCCGGTGGAGCCCGAAACCGAGCTACGGGCGGTATTCTGGCCGCTCACGCCCGAGACGGGACGCACCATGGCGCGCGTCTGATCGGAAAGCTCGCGAGTCTTGGTGGCGCCCAGCTCGCCGGGGGCACCGATGATGCGTGTGGGCTCCGAGATGTTGACGGCACGGCCCGACAGGTAGCTGTTGAGCACCTGACGCAGCTCGTCGGCGGTCTGGAAGCGGTTTGCCGGGTCCTTCTCCATGCACTTGAGGATGATGCGCTCAAGGTCGGCGTCGACACCGGAGTTGATCTGGCTCGGCGGAATAGGCAGCTCGTTGACCTGCTTGAGTGCGACCGAGATGGCGTCGTCACCGTCAAAGGGCACGCGGCCGGTGGCGCACTCATACATCACGACGCCCAGTGAGTAGATATCCGAGGTGGGGCCGAGGTCCTGACCACGGGTCTGCTCGGGGCTGACGTAGTGGGCGGTTCCCAGCACGTTGTTGTCTTGTGTGAGGTGACTGTTCTTGGCGCGCGCGATGCCAAAGTCCATCACCTTGATGTTACCGTCGGGTAGCACCATGATGTTCTGTGGCTTAATGTCGCGGTGGATGATCTCGTGCTTGTGGGCGACCGAGAGTGCAGAGCTGATCTGCGAGCCGATCTGGGCGACCTTCTTGGGATCGAGGGCACCGTGGCTCTTGATGCCGCTCTTAAGGTCGGTACCGCGCAGGTACTCCATGACGATGTAATAGGTGTCGCCGTCCTTGCCCCAATCGTAGACGCCCACGATATAGGGGGAGGAGAGACCGGCTGCTGCCTGGGCCTCCTGCTTAAAGCGTGCGGCGAAGGTTGCGTCGCCAGCATACTGCGGCAGCATGATCTTGACGGCAACCGTGCGGTCGAGGACCTGGTCCTGTGCACGGTAGACGGTCGCCATGCCGCCTGTCCCCACCTTATCCTTGAGGAGGTATCTTCCCCCGAGGACCCTCTGTTCCATTCCTGCTCCTAACATAACTATTCGCTCAACGATGTGTGTAGTACCTACGATGTGGCCGCTGGGGCCGTGTGGCGCGTTGCCGCTAACTCTTCGGCCGCGGCGCGCCTCGGGTGTCCGATTCGATCATGGACATCACGCTCCCTGTGCGGCAAGCGCCGCGGTCAGGACGATACCGGCGATCTTGGCGGCCTTGACGTCATGCTTGTCGTAATCTTCCAAGGCCACCGAGATGGCGACCGTGGGTGAATCGTAAGGCGCAAAGCCAACGAACATCGAGTTGACGTTGGTGCCGCCGGTCTCGGCCGAGCCGGTCTTTCCGGCGACCTTGACGCCGGGGACCTGGGCATCGGTGCCGGTGCCGGACTGGACGACGGCAAGCATGGCCTGCTTGACCTGGTCGGCCGTGGCGGAGCTGACGGCCTGACCCAGCGAGCGGGACTGCGTGGTCTTGACCACGGTTCCGTCCGGGGCGAGTACCTGGGCTACAAAGTATGGGTCCATGACCACGCCGCTGTTAGCGATGGCGGCGGCAATCACGGCGTTTTGCATGACGGTGGTCTGCGGGCCGGGCGTGTGGTCCATGCCGACAGGCTGGCCGGCGCCGGCCCAAGCGGTCTCCCACTCGGTCATGAGCGACGGGTCGGCCATGATGGAGGCCGCGGAGGTCAGGTCCTGGCCGAGCTTTTGGCCGTAGCCAAAGGCGTTGGCAAACTGCACGAGCGTGTTTGCGCCAACTTCGTTTGCCACCTGGCCAAAGACGACGTTGGAGGACACGGCAAAGGCCTGCTGCAGGCTGATGGTGCCGTAGCTCTCGTTGGCATAGTTGGTGACCGGTGCGTTGCCGATGTCCATGGAGCCGGGCGCCTGGTAGGTGCTGGTAAGGCTGGCGGTACCGGTCTCGAGTGCCGCGGAAAGCGTAACGACCTTAAACGTGGAGCCCGGCGTGTACAGCGCGTCCATGGCGCGATTGTACATGGAGCCGTCCTCGCCGCCGCCCGCCTGCAGCAGGGCGTCGATGTTGGTGTTGTCGTAGGTGGGCGAGCTGGCACATGCGAGCACCGCGCCGGTACGCGGGTCGATGACCACTACAGCGCCCTTAAAGCCCTTGAGCGCCTGCTCGGCCGCCGTCTGGATACGCGAGTCAATGGTGAGCTTGGCGGTGTTGCCCGGCTGGGTCTGGCCCGCGAGCGACGCGATGGCGTTGTTCCAGCTGGAGTAATCCTTGGAGCCGGTGAGCGTGTCGTTCATGACGCTCTCGATGGCGGTGGTGCCATACTGCTGGCTCACGTAGCCAACCACGTGCGCTGCCAGGTTGCCGTTGGGGTAGGAGCGTACGTAGGTGCCGTCCTCCTGCTGCAGCGACTCGGCCAGGGTCACGCCGTCGGACGTGATGATGGAACCGCGCTGGATGTACTTGGAGCGGGCGATAGTGTGGTTGTTGGTCGGCATATCCTGGTAGTCCTTGGCCTTGATGACCTGGACATAGGTGAGGTTGCCGATAAGGATGGCGAACAGCGCCGTAAAGGCGAGCACCGCACGGGTTAGACGGTTGGCGAGCGCAACGCGGCCGAGCACACCGGATTCAGGCGTGTCGAGCAGGCGACGGCGCATGCGCGAGCCGACGGAATGGCTGGCGCGCCCCCCGGGAGACGAGGGGGCAGCTTCCAG
>CABPXT010000013.1:0-22333 GCA_902461405.1 uncultured Collinsella sp. | reverse complement strand
GTACCGCCTCGCGGTGACATCGTTTTTATGTCAACCTTGGTCTAACAGAGCCTTTTCCTTTGTTGATTGGGGACAGACTTAAATGAGCGTTTTCACGCATTTAAGTCTGTCCCCAATCAACATTGTGGCGCTCTAGTTGGCTAAAGCGTACAATAGCGCCTATGCGAAAGGGGAACAGATGATCAACGAAACTATGTATGCTCGCGGTGCGGAGAGTTCCATCATCCGCGAGATCTTTAGCTATGGCCTTGAGCGCAAGGCACAGATCGGTGCGGAGAACGTATTCGATTTTTCGCTGGGTAACCCGAGCGTTCCGGCACCTGCCGCCGTGGCTGAGTCCATTAAGAAGGCATTGGAGCTGCCGAGCGACCAGCTGCATGGATACACGCCTGCGCCGGGTTTGCCGCAATGTCGAGCGGCCGTCGCCGACTCGCTCAACCGTCGCTTTGGCACGAGCTATGAGGGCAAGGACGTCTTTATGACGGTGGGTGCCGCGGCTTCGCTCACCTGCACGCTCAATGCCGTTACGAACCCGGGCGATGAGGTTGTTGTTATCGCCCCGTACTTTCCGGAGTATCGCGTGTGGATTGAGAAGGCCGGCTGCACGTGTGTTGAGGCGCTCGCCGATGAAGATACGTTCCAGCTGAGCGTGAGTAACGTGCTCAAGGCGATTACCGATAAGACGGCTGCCGTCATCATCGACTCGCCCAACAATCCGACCGGTGCCGTATATACACGCGACACGCTGACGCGACTGGCCAATGTTCTGCGCGAGGCCAACGCTCAGCGCGATCCCGAGAATCCGATTATGCTCATCTCTGATGAGCCGTATCGCGAGATTGTCTATGGCGCCGAGGTGCCTTGGGTGCCTTCGATCTACGAGCACACCATCGTGTGCTACTCGTATTCCAAGTCGCTTTCGCTACCGGGCGAGCGCGTCGGGTGGATCCTGGTTCCCAATACGAATCCTCAGGCAGCTCGTCTAATGCCCGCCGTTGCCGGTGCCGCCCGTACGCTGGGCTTCGTGTGTGCACCGGCGCTCTTCCAGCGCGTGATCATCGATTGCATCGATGAGCCGAGTGACGTTGAGGCCTATGCGCGCAACCGCACCGCGCTTACCGATGCGCTGGCGGAGTACGGCTACACCTATGTTGAGCCGGATGGCGCGTTCTACCTGTGGGTGAAAGCGCTGGAGCCCGATGCGAACGCCTTCTGTGAGCGCGCGAAGAAGTATGAGCTGCTCGCGGTGCCTTCGGATAGCTTTGGCATGCCGGGCTGGTTCCGCCTGGGCTACTGCGTGAGCTATGAGACAATCGTCAACTCGCTGCCTGCCTGGAAGCAGCTGGCCGACGAATATCGTCGAAAGTAAAGCGCTCTGCTTACAATGTTTTACGTGAAACGGGGTTTGGTTTTAAGCCAGACCCCGTTGTCTATGCCGTTGTGTGATTGGGATGAAGCAGTTTTACGACTGCCGAAAGCTATGCGTACAATGAATATACGCGACGGCCATACTGGACAAGGAGACCCGATGCCCTACCTTCTTTCTTGTGATATTCATACTCATACGATGTTCTCTGCGCATGCGTACTCAACCATCGAGGAGAACATCTATTGGGCGGCAGAGCGTGGTCTGCAGGTGCTCGGATCTGCCGATCATTTAAGCTCGATGGTTACGCCTTGTCCCAATGACCTGCGCAGTTTCCAATTCTTTATTAACCAGGATATCTGGCCGCGCATTTGGAGCGGCGTGCTGGTGCTTCGCGGCGCCGAGGCCGATATCGTTTCGCTGGACGGCAGCTTGTTTGGCGAGGACATTCCCGTTTCGCTCGATATCGCCGGCGATTCGTATAGTCGTGAGCATTCGCTGTTCGATTTGGTGACGCGTAATTTGGATTATTTGGTGGCAAGCGTGCATAACCCGCAGCTCGCTGAAGGCGCGACGCTCGCCCAGACGACCGAGATGTACATCAATGCCCTGGAGCACCCCAAGGTGTTCATGCTTGGGCATACGGGTCGTACGGGCGTGCCGTTCGATATCGATGAGGTGCTGTTGGCGGCCAAGGCCAAGCACAAGATCATCGAGATCAACAACCATAGTCTTGAGCATGGCACGGATGCCGAGCATTGGAACGTGTGTCGCAAGATTGCCGAGCGCTGCGCCGAGCTGGGCGTGGGGATCGGTGTCTCGACCGACGCACACATTGGTATGGCCATTGGCAAGCTCGACCAGGCGCGCAAGATGCTCGACGAGATTCACTTCCCGTTGGATTTGATCGTGACGCGCGATCGCGAGACGCTGCTGCGCGAGATGGCGGCAGCCGGCGTGTGCGACCTGCGCAAGGGGATGTAGCGGAGTTCATAAACCAAGCGAAGGGGGCAGTCCAGACGGGCCGCCCCCTTTCTTGTGCCGGTGGATTAGCGGCGCTCGAGGACCGCGACGGTCTCGGTGTGGTCGGTATGAGGGAACATGTCGACCGGCGTGATCTTGAGCAGGCGATAACCTCCGTCGAGGAGCTGGTGTAGGTCGCGCTCTTGGGTGACGGGGTTGCAGCTGATATAGGTGATGCGGCGCGGCTTAAGTGCGCAGGCGGCTTCGAGGAACTCGGGTGTGGAGCCGGCGCGCGGCGGGTCGATGGAGAGAACGTCAACGCGCTCGTTGTTATCGGCAGCGTCCAGGATGTAATCGGTGGCGTCGTCGGCCATAAACCAAGCGCTGCGGGTGAGGCCGTTGAGCTCGGCATTGCGGCGTGCGTCGGCAATGCCCGCCGGGTTGCGCTCCACACCGAGCAGCATGATTCCGATACCCTTGTTCTGGGCTTCTTTAGCTGCGCAAAGACCGATGGTGCCGCTGCCGCAGTAGGCATCCATAAGCACATCGTCCCGGCGCAGATCCATGCCATCGATAGCGAGCTGGTAGAGCAGCTCGGTCTGCTGCGGGTTGGTCTGGTAGAACGCGGTAGGGGAGATATCGAATTCGCAACCGAGCAGCTGGTCGCGCATGCACTCGGCGCCATAGACGATGCGAGTCTCCTCACCCAAGATGGCGTTACCGGGGCGTCCGTTGATGTTTTGGGCAACGGTGACGATATGCGGATCGAGTGCGGCGACAGCCTCAAAGAACTCCTGCGCATGCGGCAAGTCGCGCTGAGCGGTCACGAGGGTGACCATAATCTGGTCGGTACGCCAACCGCAGCGGACGACGGCATAGCGGAGCAAGCCCAGATGCTTGTCCTCGTTAAAGGCGGGAATGTGCAGGCGCTCAGCTTCACGCGCGATGCCGTTAAGAATCTGTCGGGCGCCCGGTACCTCGACGGGGCATTCGGGCACGGCAACGATTCTGTGCGAACCGCGCTCAAAGAAGCCGCAGCGGACAGCGCCCTCCTTACCGGGAGCAAAGGGAGTGGCAGCCTTATGACGAAAACCACGCGGCGCAGGATACTTGCCCGGGTCGCCCAAGGTGACGCCCATACCGCGAATGGGGTCGACGCTAATACCCTCGCGCTCGCAAAGAGCAGCAAAAAGCTCCTCCATAGCAGCCTGCTTAGCTGCCAACTGCTTTTTATAAGGACGATTGAGCGCCGTGCACCCACCGCAAGCTTTCATGATCGAACAGGGAGACTTGGGGTCCACAACCTTACGCGCAGACGAAACCGGATCTTTATGCGAGCGCTTGGAGCGAGTCTGAGATGCCTTATCCTCGCTCCGACGAGAACTGGGGCGCTTGGTCTTAACCTTGCCCTTCGCCGACTTACCCTTCGCATCCTGAGACGACTTGGATTTCTTAGAAGTTTTTTTCTCCTCCGACCCCTCAGCCGCCTCGATCAAAGCACGACGAGCCCTACGCTCCGCACGAGATTCTGCCATGAATTAACCCCACTAATGTATAAATTGAAAGCTGCAAGCATTGTACCGTTCCAAGTTAAAGGACGATATACAAGCGGCCATTTCATGACAGTGATAAGTTCAACGAAGGTTGCCCGCCGGGTGCCGGGGCAGGGGTTAAGTTTGTCGCGAGTTCCGCACGAACAGGAGAGCACTTAATGTGCTCTCCGTCGTGAGCAGGACTGTAGAGCAGCAACCTTAATATGTCTCAGGCCCGCCCCCTCCGCCGCACACTGGGAACGTGCCACGCACTTTACCTGCGTAAACAATGTGAGTGAAATATGAATCTCGATGGATACGCCCGCAGCCGTGTATACTAAACAGCTGTGTGAAACCAGGGGAGTATTCTGGCTGGACAAAATGCCTGCTTAATAGGGTTGTCAGGTAGTCCGGGCGAAATACAAGGCTGGGGAGCACGTCGTGTAAGTAGTGGTCCTCTAGGGGCGTACGCTCGGTGGTGTACGCATTGTCCCAAGACCACGCGAGAGTTGGGATCATATCTTGATCAGCATGATTCTCGGCCGCAAGATTGGCATGACCCAGGTTTGGGACGAGGATGACAACGTCGTTCCCGTCACGGTCATCCAGGCTGGCCCCTGCGCTGTCTCGCAGGTTAAAACTCAGGCAACCGACGGCTATGACGCCGTCCAGATCGGTTTCGGCGACATCAAGGCCAAGAACGTGAACAAGCCCATGGCTGGTCACTTCGCCAAGGCTGGCGTCGAGCCTGTCCGCTTCCTTCGTGAGGTCCGCGTCGAGAACGGCGAGGAGCACAAGGTCGGCGAGGTCGTCACCGTCGCTGATTTCGCTGATGTCGAGAAGGTCGACGTCATCGGTACCTCCAAGGGTAAGGGCTTCCAGGGTCGCATCAAGCGCTGGGGTCAGCGCCGCGGTCCTATGACGCATGGTTCTCACTTCCAGCGTCACCCCGGTTCTATCGGTCAGTGCGCCTATCCTGCGCGCGTCCTCAAGGGCGTCAAGATGGCCGGTCACATGGGTAACGAGCGCGTTACCGTCAAGAACCTTTCCGTTGTCCGCATCGATGCCGAGCAGAACCTCATCTTGGTCAAGGGCGCTGTCCCGGGTGCCAAGAATGGTCTCGTCGCCATCCGTATGGCCTAAGGGCCCAGCCCATTTAGCCCAGCGTCATACCAAGGAGAACACTTAAATGGCAAAGTTTGAAGTAAAGAACAGCGAGGGCAAGAAGGTCGCCGAGGCCGAGCTCGCCGCTGAGGTGTACGGCATCGAGCCGAACATCCACGTTATGCACCACATCGTCAAGTGCCAGATGGCCTCTTGGCGTCAGGGCACCCAGTCTGCTAAGGGCCGCTCTGAGGTTTCCGGTGGCGGCAAGAAGCCTTGGCGTCAGAAGGGCACCGGCCGTGCCCGCCAGGGTTCCATCCGTGCTGCCCAGTGGCGTCACGGTGGCGTTGTCTTCGCCCCCAAGCCCCGTTCCTACGCTAAGCGTATGAACAACAAGGAGGTCAAGCTGGCTATGCGCTCCGCGTTGTCCCCCAAGCTGGCCGATGGCGAGCTCGTGCTCGTCGACGACTACGGCTTCGAGAAGCCTTCCACCAAGGCTGCCGTCGCCATGCTCAAGGCTCTCGGCCTTGAGGGCAAGCGTCTGACCATCATCGTTCGCGATGAGGACGTCAACGCCTACCTGTCGTTCCGCAACATTCCCAAGACGTTCATCATCACCGCTGACGAGGCCAACACCTACGATCTCGTCAACAACAACGCTGTGCTGATGCCCGCCGACATCGCCGCTCACTTCGGGGAGGTGCTTGCATAAATGACCGCCCACGAGATCATCATCCGTCCGATCGTGTCCGAGCGTTCCTTCTCCGGCATGGAGCTGAACAAGTACACGTTCGAGGTCGCCAAGGATGCTAACAAGTATCAGATCAAGGACGCTGTCGAGGAGATCTTCGGCGTCAAGGTCGTTCGCGTGAACACCCTGACGGTCAAGCCCAAGACCAAGCGCGTGCGCTATGTCGCCGGCAAGACCCGTTCTTGGAAGAAGGCCATCGTCACGCTGGCCGAGGGCGACACCATCGAGGTCTTTGGCAACCAGGCCTAAGACTCGCTGCTGTTGAGTGAGCTCATGCCTCCCAAATAGGGGAGGCGAGAGCTCAAGGTTTCGGGCGTATAAAATGGACACGCCCGGAACCGTGTATACGTCCGGTGTCATCGCACCCGAGGCAGAACCTCGAATCCCTGTCTGCGATGGCTAACGGATTCCTATTGAAAGGGATTGTAATGGCTGTAAAGCACCTTAAGCCGACCTCCGCTGGTAGGCGTTGGCAGACGATCTCCGATTTCTCCGAGATCACCTGCACCAAGCCCGAGAAGTCTCTTCTCGAGCCCCTGCCCAAGAAGGCCGGTCGTAACAACAACGGCCGCATCACCACCCGCCACCAGGGCGGCGGCGTGAAGCGTCGTTACCGCGTGATCGACTTCAAGCGCAACAAGGACGGCGTGCCCGCCAAGGTTGCCACGATCGAGTACGATCCGAACCGTTCCGCTCGCATCGCTCTGCTGCACTACGCTGACGGTGAGAAGCGCTACATCCTGGCCCCCAAGGGCCTCGAGGTCGGTCAGACCATCATGTCCGGTTCTGACGCCGACATCAAGCCGGGCAACGCTCTGCCCCTCGCCGACATCCCCGTCGGTACGCTCATCCACGCCGTCGAGTTCCAGCCGGGCAAGGGCGCTGCTATCGCCCGTTCCGCCGGTAATTCCTGCCAGCTGATGGGTAAGGAGGGCAAGTACGCTATCGTCCGTATGCCTTCCTCCGAGATGCGCCGCATCCTCGTTACCTGCCGCGCCACCGTCGGTGAGGTCGGCAACGCCGATCACGCCAACATCGTCATCGGCAAGGCCGGCCGTAAGCGTCACATGAACGTGCGCCCGACCGTCCGTGGTACCGTCATGAACCCTGTCGACCACCCGCACGGCGGTGGCGAGGGCAAGAACCACACCTCTGGTCGTCCCTCTGTTACCCCCTGGGGTAAGCCGACGAAGGGCCTTCGTACGCGCAAGAAGAAGAAGGTCTCGAACCAGCACATCATTCGTCGCCGTAAGAAGTAATTTCGGATACCGAGTTTTAGGAGAAAGCACTTATGAGCAGAAGTCTCAAAAAGGGCCCGTTCGTGGAGACTCGCCTTCTCTCGCGTATCACCGCGATGAACGAGGCTGGCAAGAAGGACGTCGTGAAGACCTGGTCCCGCGCGTCCACCATCTTCCCCGAGATGGTTGGTCACACCATCGCCGTCCACGACGGCCGCAAGCATGTGCCCGTGTATGTTACCGAGTCCATGGTTGGTCACAAGCTCGGCGAGTTCGCGCCGACTCGTACGTTCCGTGGCCACAAGGCCAAATAGGGGGTTAACCGTAAATGGCAACTAAGTCTATTGAAACTGAGGCCACCGAGGTTCGCGCCGTCGCTAAGTACGTGCGTGTTTCCCCCAGCAAGGCCCGCCTGGTGGTCGATCTGATCCGCCGCAAGCCTGTCGCTCAGGCCTTCGACATCCTCCACTTCTGCGACCGCGCCGTCGCCGTGGATGTCGAGAAGGTTCTCCGTTCCGCCGTTGCGAACGCCGAGAACAACAACGGTCTGCGTGCCGACAACCTGGTTGTCGCCGCTGCCTATGTTGACGAGGGTCCGACGCTTAAGCGCATCCGTCCCCGCGCCAAGGGTTCCGCTTCTCGCATTCTGAAGCGTACTTCCCACATCACCGTCGTCGTTGCTCCTCGAAAGGAGGCGTAAAGCTGTATGGGTCAGAAAGTCTACCCCACCGGCTTCCGTCTTGGCATCACCGAGAACTGGCGCTCCCGCTGGTTCGCAGAGAAGGATTACGCTAAGACCCTCGGTAACGATCTCGAGATCCGCAAGTACCTCGAGAAGCGTCTTTCCCGCGCAGCTGTCTCCCGCGTCGAGATCGAGCGCGCTGGCGACAAGGTGAAGGTCATCATCCTCACCGCTCGCCCCGGCGTTGTCATCGGTAAGAAGGGTGCCGAGATCGATACCCTCCGCACCGAGCTCGAGAAGGTCGCTGGCGTCTCCAAGGGCCAGCTCTCCGTCGACGTTGTCGAGATCAAGCGCCCCGAGCTCGACGCCAACCTCGTTGCTCAGTCTATCGCCGAGCAGCTCGAGGGCCGCGTTGCCTTCCGTCGCGCTATGCGCAAGGCTGTCCAGTCCGCCCGCAAGGCCGGCGCTAAGGGCATCCGTATCCAGTGCTCCGGTCGTCTCGGCGGTGCCGAGATGGGCCGTCGTGAGTGGTACCGCGAGGGTCGCGTGCCTCTGCACACCCTCCGTGCCAAGATCGACTACGGCACGGCTGTCGCCAGCACCACCATGGGCGCTTGCGGTGTGAAGGTCTGGATCTACCTGGGCGAGAAGCTCCCGGGCCAGCCTGTTCCCAACCCTGCACTCGAGGGCTCTTCCCGTCCTCGTCGTCGTAACTCCGAGAGGAGGGGTCAGTAGTGCTTGCCCCTAAGCGTATTCTTCACCGCAAGGTGCAGCGTGGCTCCATGAAGGGCCAGGCCAAGGGTAATACCGAGCTGCATTTCGGCGAGTTTGGTATCCAGGCTCTCGAGGCCCATTGGATCACCAACCGTCAGATCGAGGCCGCTCGTATTGCCATGACCCGCTACATGAAGCGTGGCGGTCGTGTCTACATCACGATCTTCCCCGATAAGCCCATCACCAAGAAGCCTGCCGAGACTCGCATGGGTTCTGGTAAGGGTAACCCCGAGGAGTGGGTGGCCGTCGTCAAGCCCGGCCGCATCATGTTCGAGGTCAAGGGCGTGCCCGAGGAGGTCGCTCGCGAGGCTCTGCGTCTTGCACAGCACAAGCTTCCCATCAAGACCAAGATTGTTGCTGCCAAGAACGCTGAGCAGCGCATCGAGAAGGAGATGGCTGAGGAGGCCGCTCTCGAGGCCAAGTGGGCTGCTGAGGACGCCGCCGCCGCCAAGGAGGAGAACTAATGAAGCCCGCAGAGATTCGTGAGCTCTCGGACGCTCAGCTCGTTGAGAAGCTGAAGGAAATGCGCGCCGAGCTCTTTAACCTTCGTTTCCAGATGGCCACCAGCCAGCTGGACAACACCGCTCGCGTCAACACCGTGAAGAAGGACATCGCTCGCGTCCTCACGGAGCAGCGCGCCCGCGAGATCGCAGCGGAGAAGTCCGCTGTCGCCGAGTAGGACCTAAGGAGAGAACATGACTGATTCGCGTAACTCGCGTAAGGTCCGTACGGGTGTCGTTACCTCCGTCTCCGGTGCCAAGACCATTGTTGTCACCATCACCGAGCGCAAGCGTCACCCCAAGTACGGCAAGATGATGACCAGCTCCAAGAAGCTGCACGCTCACGACGAGGAGTGCACGGCTGGCGTGGGCGATACCGTCCGCGTTATGGAGACCCGTCCTATGTCCAAGATGAAGCGTTGGCGCCTCATCGAGGTCGTCGAGCGCGCTAAATAAGCAGTCGCTCTTACGACTTGTACGTTTCCGAAGATGTGCGTATGCCTGGCTTGCATACCACGGGCCGTATAAAGGCTGCGCACCTCTCTTCGGTTCTTAGTTCGGAGGAACATCTACCATGATTCAGATGCAAACCATGCTGAACGTCGCCGACAACTCTGGCGCTCGCAAGATTCGCTGCATCAAGGTGCTTGGCGGTTCCAAGCGTCGTTATGCAGGCATCGGCGATGTGTTCATCGGTGCTGTCCAGGAGGCTACCCCTGGCGCCAACGTCAAGAAGAAGGACGTTGTCCGTTGCGTCGTCGTTCGCACCGTTAAGGAGATCCGCCGCAAGGATGGCTCCTACATTCGCTTTGATGAGAACGCCTGCGTTGTCATCAACAACGATGGTTCGCCCGTCGGCACCCGTATCTTCGGGCCCGTCGCTCGCGAGCTTCGTGACAAGAAGTACATGAAGATCGTCTCGCTCGCTCCCGAGACCCTGTAGTTAGGGGAGATATATGTATATCAAGAAGGGCGATAAGGTCCAGGTTCTCTCTGGTAAGGATCGCGGCAAGCAGGGCGTTGTCCTGCGTGCTCTCCCCGCCGAGAACAAGGTCGTTGTCGAGGGCGTTTCGGTCGTCAAGAAGGCCGTCAAGCCCAACGCTGCCAACCAGCAGGGCGGCATCGTTTCGCAGGAGGCTCCCATCGACGCCTCCAACGTCAATCTCGTCTGCCCCGAGTGCGGTAAGGTTACCCGCGTCGGTCACGAGAAGGACGGCAAGAACAAGCTGCGCGTCTGCAAGAAGTGCGGCCACAAGTTCTAAGCTGCCCGCAACATCAAGTTGCTAGCAAAGGCCCGGATGCCACGGCACCCGGGCCTTTTTCTATCCCACTCGATGGCTTCGGTTCTGCCGTCCCGTCATTCCGGTTGCATCCAGTTTTCGGTGCCGTCTCGAATCGAGTGCCGCCAGGTGACACCCTGTCGCGTTTCGTCGGCTTCGGGGACAAAAGTCGGGACAACTCCAAAAACTATTTTCGAACTCAGGGCTTTGAGTTTTTGTTTTTGTCCCAAAGGGCGCGGCGGGATGCCTTTGGAGGCTCGAAGCGCCGAAAACGCCCGTTTTGAAACTTAAATGCCTTTTCGCGTGCAAGCCTCCAGCTGCAATAGGAAGTGAATCAACGCAGGTGGCTTTCAAGCAGCTTGCAAAACTGCAGGTCGCAGGTCTTCATTGCCAGTAGGAGAAATGAGTAGTCTCAGGTGGCTTGCCCATGAGTTGACGAACGGGATTTGAGATTACGCTGACGTCCGGAAACGCTTCGAGCACGGCGTTACGTTTTTGGGGTTTGGGCGTAGCCCCTGCACCCGCGAGCGCGGGCCTTAAGCCCGCCGAGAGGGTGACGCGTCGAAAACGAAGGGGAAAGAGAGAAGGGGCCGTCCCTATCATTCAGGTTGCGACCGAAGAAGACAAGGAGACCCCCTGAGCCTGAATGATGCCCCACAGACCGCGTCCGACCGAGCTCAAGCCGAGCTTTTCCTGACGTCCGCCTTCGCGAAGATGATGGCTGGATTGGCTATGGATTGGCAACACTTATTTGGACGATTCCGGGAGGGACGGCCCCGCCTCCCTGAACTCGACCGGCGACATGTAGCCCAGCGTCGAGTGGATCCTGAAGTTGTTGTACCAGTGCACGTAATCCAAGAGCTTGGCTCGGAGCTCGCGCGTCCCTCCTCGGTCCTTCGGAGTGGCCGACGATCTCCCCGTTGCAGAGGTCGACGAGCAGGCAGACGTAGTTCCACGACGCCCCGACGCGCACGCAGGCCAAGTCGCTGCATATATGGGTGCACGGCGCCCTGCCGCCGAAGCCGCGCGCGACGACGTTCGACACGTCGGCCTCGTTGACCGCCCCGGGGTGCACCTTGAGCCTCTTCCTGCCGTATGCGCCGGCCAGGCCGTTCTCCCTCATGATGCGGCAGACGCGGCGCCGGCTGACGGTAACGCCCGACCTCCCGTGCGTCGCCTTGATCTTGCGCGATCCGTTCCGGCCCGTGCTGGCGGGGTGCGCCGCCGCGGCCGCCGTCGCCCCCGACATTAAGGTCCTCAAGGGCCGCGTCGTCTCCGGCGGCCAGTTCGTCTCGCCCGCGGAACAGAAGGAGCGAATCCTCGCGACCTTCGGCGACCTGTGCTGCGAGATGGAGGGCTGCACCATCGCGCAGGCCGCTTATCTCAACGGCGTGCCCCTCGTCGTCGTGCGCGCCATCAGCGACAAGCCCTGCGCCGAGGGCCGGGTCGTCGACTACAACACCTTCGAGAAGAAGGCCGCCTGCGACTGCGCCCGTATCGCCGCGCGCATGGTTAAGCTTTAGGCCCTGCGCGCCGGGGCCCTTCTTTATGTTGGGACCCCGGCGCGCCGGGGCCCTTTCCAAAGCGAAGTGTCGAGCCGAAGTGTTGAGCGTCGGCCCTGAATGTTCAATGGCCGTTGTTTTCTGCCCCTCAAGTGGTGGACTTTTCCTCGGAGCTGTTGATTCCCCCACGCGCCCCCTTCCGTTCTCTGTTCTCCCCTTATACTCCTTGTACGAGGAGGTAAGAAGTCATGGACAAGACCACACAGGACAGCTTGGCAAAGAAACCCGTCGACATGAGGGACAGGATTCTCGAGCATCTCGAGACCCTCACCTCTGCCGTCTCGCTCGACGACCTTGCCCGTCTGTCCACCTCCGACATCGCCGAGACGCTCATCATCTCCAGGAGCCTGGCGAGTCAGTACCTCAACGACCTTGTTCGCGCCGGTCTTGTGGTTAAGGTGGCGGGCAGGCCTGTCCGTTATTTTCATCGCCGCGCGTTCCAGAAGCGTTTTCAGGTAAAGCTCTCTGCAAGCGAGTACGCCTCGCTCGCCGACCTCATCCAGGCGACGGGAATCGCCGATCACCGCGACTTCGCGCGTGCCGTGGGCTTCGACATGAGCCTCAGCTCCGTTGTCGAGCAGTGCAAGGCTGCGGTTCAGTACCCTCCGTTTGGCCTGCCCATCCTCTTGAGCGGCGGCGTGGGTGTCGGTAAGTCTTTCCTTTCTCGCCTTGTGTACGAGTACGGCAAGAACCAGGGCTTGCTGTCCCGCGACTCCTCCTATGTGCGCATCGACTGCGCCGGGGTCCCGGACGCCGCCTCGTTCAACGGGCTTCTTGACGAGTCGATCGCGAAAGCGCGCGGGGGTGTGGTCTTTGTCAACGGCATCGAGGCACTCTCTCCCTCTGCGATGGAGCACTGCCTTGCGACGGCCCTCGGGCTCGATGCCTCCCAGGATGCGCCGCGCGCTCGCCTCGTTCTTTCGACGACGCTTTCCGCCGATGACCTGAAGGTTTCCTCGGCCTACAGCAAAATGCCCATCTGTGCCCGCGTCCCCTCACTCAAGGAGCGGACCCCCGAGGAGCGCGAGGATCTCATCTTGAGCTTCCTGCGCAGCGAGGGGTGCCGAATCGGTTCTGATGTGAAGATCAGCCGCGGCGCATACCGTTGCCTCGTGAACGCGGACTTTTCCGATAACATCGCCGGCTTGCGCGCCTGCGTGACGAACTGCTGTGCCAAAGCGTTCCTCAATCGCGAGGGCGACTACGTCGTCGTTCGCCCGTATCTTCTTCCCAGCGGGCTCCTCTCCTCCGCGCAGATCGATCAACAGCCCGACGATGGCGTTCTGATCGACGCGTCTCTGGATGCCGCCGAGAGCACAGGGCCGGTCGAGCAGGCGCTCGATGCCCTGTGCTCCCTCGATGAGCGATTCTGCGCCGGGGAGCTCTCTGTCTCCGAGCTTGTCTCGCAAGCTGTCTCCGCTGTGCGCGGCGTTGAGGATCACTTGATCTTCGACCACGGCGTCGCCTCCTCGAGGTCGCGCGCCTTCGAGCGCGTCGTGGGCGCGGTCCTTGCCGACGCAGGCTCTTCTTATGGCATCGAGCTTTCGAGGAAGGTCGCTTTTCTACTGGCCCAGGAGATTTGCCTGCAGTTGTGGCCGGGTATCGGCCTGGCTAAGCGAAAGTCTGCCTGTGCGGAGCAAATCTCCCATCTCCTCGGTGCCGTGACCTCCGAATTGCCGTTTGCCTCGAGTGTCTCCGATCAGGTCGCCGCAGACGTGGAAGGGGCGCTGGGAATCTCGCTCGATCACTTCACGAAGACGCTTCTGACGCTGTGCGTCGCATCGGAGTCTCGCGATGCGAAGGCCCTTCGGACGCTCTGCGTCATCTTGTCTCACGGCTACTCAACGGCGACGAGCATCGCCGACGCGGCGAACCGTATGCTCGGCATGCATGTGTACGAGGCTGTCGACATGCCCTACGACCAGCAGCTGAAGGACATCGTCGGTCCGCTCCAGCGCCTCGTCGACCGCCATTCCTACTGCACCGGGGTCGTGTTCCTCGTCGACATGGGCTCCTTGGAGGAGGCCTATAAGGCCCTTGAGAACGTTACCGACTCCACTATCGGCGTGGTGAACAACGTCTCTACCGGTCTTGCGCTCGAGATCGGGGTCGGGCTGCTCGGCGGCAAGTCCATCGCCGAGGTTCTTGGCGATGCGACCGCCGCGTGCGTGACGCACTGCAAGGTGATCGAGCGCGTCAACCGTGAGGACGCCATCGTCTTCTGCTCCGAGTCCGGGGTCGACGCCGCGGAGAGGATACGCCAGCTCGTCTCGCAGAGCCTCCCGCGCACCATAGGCGCGCGCCTGCTCACGAGGCCCTTCAAGCAGCTCGTCGCGAACGGGTCGAACGACGCCGTTTTCTCCGAGCACCGCGTCTGCGCCGTCATCGGCACGGGAGACCCCGGGGTCGCCTCCGTCCCCTTCGTCGCCCTCGAGGACATCATGTCGACGGCGTCCGCCTCTAAGGTTGATGCCGTGTTCGGCAGGTGGCTTGACGCTTCCGAGCTCTCTTCTTTCCACGAGAAGCTGCTCTCGAACATGACGCTGCAGAACGTCATCCGCTCCATCACCATCCTCGACCCGGAGCGGCTATTCCATGAGATCGAGAGCGCCGTGCACGAGCTTCAGCGCAGGACAGGCGAGAAGATCGGCAGCAACGCCATCATTGGGCTCTACGTTCACCTCTGCTGTCTCGTCGAGCGCCTTGTTACCAGAAACCCCATTGAGACCTACGTTGGCCAGGACCGCTTCGAGGAGGAACGCGCCGATTTCATCGAGTCCTTCAGGCAGAGCTTCTCGAGCATCTCGACGCGCTATCGCGTAGAGGTTCCCGTAAGCGAGATCGCATATGTCTTCGACTACATAAGCGTGAGCGCCGCCCCGGCGCGAGAAGAGCGCCTCGGCTCCTCGGACCTCCTGCTCGACGAGTGACCTTCCCCGCGCCGCCGCAAGCTGACCGCGCGTCCTCAATAATCCGATAACCCCTTGCCCGGCGCGAATCCGGATAGCGCCGAGGCAGTACCGAACGTAAAACTTCATTTGATAGGAGCAAACATGAGTGTTGTTATGGCACGAATCGACAATCGCCTGCTTCACGGCATCATCGTGACGCAGTGGGCCCCGGTGTCGGGCGCGACCCGAGTCATGGTCATCGACGACAAGGTCGCCGGCGACGAGGTCCTGAAGTCCACCATGAGGATGGCGCGCCCCGCGGGCATGGCCGTTTCGATCATCTCCGAGCAGACCGCGCTCAAGAACTTCGCCGCGGGCAAGTACGACCGCGAGAAGGTCTTCGTCATCGCCAAGGAGCCCGAGACGATGCTTCGCCTGGTCGAGTCGGGCGTCGAGCTCCCGTCGCTGGTCGTCGGCGGCTCGCTCGTCAAGGAGGACGGCATCCAGCTCACCCAGCGCGCCTACGCCTCCGCCGAGAACGTCCAGAGCTACAAGGCGCTCATCGCCCGTGGCGTCAAGGTGACGGCCCAGTTCGTGCCCGCCGACAAGCCCGTCTCCGTCGCAGACCTCATCTAAGGGGGAAATATGGTCAACTTCACTATCCTGCAGGTCGTCCTTTTGACCCTGCTGGCCTTCATCAAGCACGTGGACTACTACGGCATCCCGATGATCTTCGTCAATTACGCCGTTTTCTGGGGCCTCATCACCGGAGTCGTCATGGGCGACTGGAAGACCGGCCTTGTCATCGGCGGCACCATTCAGCTCATGCAGCTCGGCGTCGCGGGCTTCGGCGGCTCCTCCATTCCCGACTACGGCACGATGGCCATCATCGCCACCGCCTACGGCGTGACCCTGGGCTCCGACACGGGCCTCGCCATCGGCCTGCCGGTCGGCATGCTCGGCATCCAGCTCGACGTCGTCGCCAAGATCCTCAACGGCTTTGTCGTCGAGAAGTCTCAGAAGTTCTGCAACGAGGGTAAGTTCAATCAGATGAACGCCATCCTGTGGGTCTGCCCCGCGCTCTTCGGCCTGTGCGCCGCCCTGCCCGTCTTTGTCTCCGTGACGCTCGGCCAGCCCGCCGTCAACTGGCTCCTCGAGGTCATGCCCCAGTGGTTCCTCTCCGGCCTCACCCTCGCCGGCAAGATGCTCCCGGCCGTCGGTATCGCCATGCTGCTCCGCTACATGCCAACCGCCAAGTACTTCCAGTACCTGCTCGCCGGCTTCTTCCTCTCGGCCTTCCTGAACGTGCCCATCATCGGCGCCGCCATCGTCGGCGTTGCCCTCGCGATTGCGTTCTACCAGCGTGCCGAGAGGGACACCGAGCTCGCCGCCCACGCTTCCGCAGACGCCTTCATCGGAGAGGATGAGTAACCATGGAAAACGAGAACATCACCGCCGTCGCCGAGGGCAAGCCCTCCGGCTACAAGGTCACCAAGAAGGACCTGCGCAACGCGAACTGGCGCTGGCTCATGAGCGTGTGCACCTTCAACTACCAGACCCAGCAGGGCGCCTCAGTCGCCTACGCCCTCTCGCCGGTCCTGAGGAAGATCTACACGAACGACGAGGACTATAAGCAAGCGCTCAACAACCACTTCCGCTACTACAACACCCAGCCTTGGCTCGCCGCCATCATCCTTGGCGCCTGCGTGGCCATGGAGGAGCGCGACGGCCTAGCGGCGGCGGACGCCGTCCAAGACCTGAAGATCGGCACCATGGGACCGCTCGCCGGCGTCGGCGACTCCCTGCTCATGACCATGATCCCGACCATCATGGGCTCCATCGCCGCCTACATGGCCATCGAGGGCAACCCCGTGGGAGCCGGCATCTGGTTCGCGCTCATCCTGGTCATCTTCTGGGTCCGCATGCACGCCCTCGAGTTCGGCTACAAGCAGGGCGTGAAGCTCGTCACCGACTTCAGCGAGAAGCTTCCCAACCTCACTGCCGCCGCCTCCGTGCTCGGCCTCACCGTGGTCGGCTGCCTCATCGCCTCGGTCATCGGCGTCACCTGCCCGATTAGCTTCAGCTTCGGCGACGTCGCGATGGAGATTCAGCCGCTGCTCGACAAGATCCTGCCTGCCATGATCCCCGCTGCCATCACGGGAAGCGCGTATTACCTTCTTACCAAGAAGAACGCGAGCATGACGGCCCTCATCCTCGTGGTGATCGTCCTCGCGATGGTCGCCTCCGCCGCCGGCATCCTCGCCTAGCTTCGACCCAAGAGATTGGTGAATCAATGAGAAAGATAGTTGTGGCGAGCCATTCCCTTCTCGCCCAGGGCTTCAAGGACACCCTCGAGTTCCTTACGGGTAAGGGCGACGCCGTCAACGCCGTGTGCGCCTACGTGAACGACAACGGCGAGGGGCTCGACGCGGCGGTCGAGGCGGCTCTTTCGGGCACTGACGAGGTCGTCGTCCTCACCGACGCGTACGGCGGCAGCGTGAACCAGCGCTTTTCCCGCTTCGCCTCCGACCGGATCCACGTGATCGCGGGTGTCAACCTCCCGCTCGCCATGACGGTCGCGCTCGCGCGCCCCGACGAGAAACTCGACTTCGACGCCCTCGTCAACGAGGCGCGCCAGCAGATCATCTACGTGAACGGTGCCAGTTCCGCCGAGTGCGACGACGACGAATAGAGGAGGTCGACGATGAGAGAGTTCCTTAAGGACGTGTGGATGCACGGCGGTGAGGAAAGCCGCGCCATCACCCCCGAGAACATCACGGGCGAGAAGGGCCGCGCCGCCATGTCGGCCAGCCACCTCGGCGTCGGCCGCAAGGGCTCGTGCTGCGTGCCCCTTGAGTCCGGCGAGACCATCACGCTCGCGGACATCGAGGGCCCCGGCATCATCCGCCACATCTGGATGACCGTCCCCGACAAGACCGCCGCCGGCAGCTTCGTCATGCGTGACCTCGTGCTGCGCTTCTACTGGGACGACGAGGAGACCCCCTCGGTCGAGTGCCCTGTCGGCGACTTCTTCTGCAACGGCTTCGGTGAGCGCGCCATCGTCAACTCGATGCCCATCTGCGTGAACCCGACGGGCGGCATGAACTGCTACTTCGAGATGCCCTTCAGGAAGCACGCCAAGGTCACGCTTACGAGCGAGCACCCCGGGTTCATTAAGTACATCTTCTACACGCTCAACTACGCGCTCACCGACGTGCCGGACGACGCCATGTACTTCCACGCCCGCTTTAACCGCGAGCGCAGCACCCGCAGGGGCGTCGACTACACCGTGCTCGACGGCGTGCGCGGCAAGGGCTACTACGTCGGCACCTACATGGCCCTGTGCGCCCTGGAGCGCTATTGGTGGGGCGAGGGCGAGATGAAGTTCTTCCTCGACGGCGACGAGGAGTTCCCCACGGTCACCTCGACGGGAGCCGAGGACTACTTCGGCGGTGCTTGGGCCTTCCTCGACAGGCCGCCCCACGCGCTGCCCGAGGCGCAGTGCTTCAACACGCTGTTCGCCGGCTACCCGTACCGCTCGACGCGCGACGCCACGCGCGACCGCTTCAGCGCGGGCAAGCCGAACCCGAATCCGATGCTCGCGACTAACGACGACGCGCTGCCCAGGCACGGCCTCTACAGGTGGCACCTTCCCGACCCGATCTCGTTCAAGGAGGACCTGCGCGTGACGTTCCAGGACCTCGGCAACGACGACATCAAGCTCTACGAGCGCGAGGACGACATCTCCACCGTCGCCTACTGGTACCAAAGCGAGCCGCACGCCGTGCTCGCCCCGTTTGCCGCAAGGCAGGACCGCGTGCCCAGGTAGGGTTGCCTCGAAACAAGCCAACGTTATGGGCGCCCGCGGTTGACCATGACTGCGGGCGTCCCTTTGTAAGGAGGATCACATGAGCGAAAAGCAAATGAGGCTCGGCGCCCTCGAAGCCGGCGGGACCAAGATGGTCTGTGCCGTGGTGTCCGGCGACGGCGAGGTCCTCGACCGTATGGAGACCCCGACGCTTACGCCCGCCAAGACCGTCCCGCAGATGATCGAGTGGTTCACCGCCCGCGATGTGGACGCGTTGGGCATCGGCGCCTTCGGCCCGACCTGCGTCGACCCCAACGACGAGCGCTACGGCTCCATCCTCCAGACGCCCAAGCTCGCGTGGCGAGGCCATGGTCTTCGCGCCGCGTTCGCCGACGCCCTCGGGATTCCGGTGGCCTACGACACGGACGTGAACGTTGCCTGCCTCGGCGAAGTGGTCTTCGGCTGCTGCAAGGGGCTCGAGGACGCCGTCTACGTGACCATCGGCACCGGCGTGGGCGCGGGCGTCATGTGCGCGGGCAGACTCCTTCACGGCATGCTGCACCCCGAGGCCGGTCACATGCTGGTAAGGACCCGTCCCACCGAGGAGGGACGCTGCGTCTGCCCGAGCCACGCGAGCTGTCTCGAGGGGCTCGCCTCCGGCCCCGCCATCGCCGCGCGCTGGGGAAAGCCCGCGGCCGAGCTCGCGGACAACGATGAGGTGTGGGCGCTCGAGGGGGATTATCTGGGGCAGATGTGCGCGAACCTCGTGCTCATGTACTCGCCTCGCCGCATCGTCCTCGGCGGCGGCGTGATGCACCAGGAGCAGCTCTACGGCATCGTCCGCAAGAAGACCCTCGAATATCTGGGTGGCTACATCCAGACCGCCGAGCTTAAGGACATGGAGAGCTACATCTGCGCCCCGGGCTGCGGCGGCGACCAAGGAATCCTCGGCGCGGCCGAGCTGGCAAGAAGGGCGCTCGCGTAACTTGCGCTCTCTCCGCCATACAACGCGTTAAGAAAAGACGAGCGCTTCTTGCCAATTGAGCGGCAAGAAGTGCTCGTCTTTTGCATTTGTTTTTGGGGCAGGACGCCCCGCCTCCGCTAGAGTCCCTGGACCGCCACACCCACGAGGTTTGGACCGGTGTGGACAAGAAGCGCGGGGCTGATGTCGGAGCGGACGACCTCCACCGCGTTGGCCACGCGCTCGCACAGGGCCTGCTCCATGCGGTCGTAGAGGTCGGCGTGGGCCGAGGTGCGGCTCGCGGCAAAGCGCGCCTCGGGGTGCTTCTCGACGCTGGCGGCGATGAGCTTGACCTCGGTGCGATGCGGTACTTGCACAGCCATTTCGTGTGCGCGAGGCTGTTGGCTTTCTGGGCCACAGCAATCACCTTCCCCCTAGTATGATGACCTGAACAATCCTCATGCTAGGGGGAAGGTTTTTGTCGCGTAGCGGAAATTGGCCTCCACCCGCTGAGCGGGTGGCTTTCTATGCCGCGCGTGCCGCGCGGCACGGACTAAAGTCCATGAATAAAAACGAGGAAGGCCACGTCCGGCCTCCTTCGCAAAGGGTCTCTGATTACTCCCACTCATTGGGGACAGACTTAAATGAGTACTCTTGAAATGCCGGCGCCTGGGGACGTTCTTTTTCTGTCTGCAGTTTGGAACGTTCCTTTTCTGTCGGCAGTTTGGGACGGTCCTTAGAGCTGCAGCGCGCCATGAGCGACGAGGCGAAGCGGATCATCCTGTCTTTTGAGTTCTAAGCATAAGCCCCTGTCTCTGAGCAATGACCGGTTCGCATTTGTGCGTATTTGCGTGCGTGTGATTGCGTGAATATGCGTATAGATGCGCCGTTTTCGGGACAACAATGACCGTTTAGCGGTGAGATACGCAAAAACGCGCATAGACGCGCGTGTTTGTGCGAATATAGAGCTGTCAGAAAGCAAGGCGTTCTATGACACAGGAGGCACATAATGGCAGATTCCAAGCAGGCTCCGCTCGACGCCGCGGCAGCCGCCAAAGCAGCGTTCGCTTCGGTCCAGGACAAGCCGTTCCCCGACGATGTTTTTACGGCTCCCGAGCTCCATTGGGCCGTCATCGGTTGCGGCGTTATCGCCAACCAGATGGCTCAGTCCCTTGCTCTTGCCGGTCGCAAGCTTGCGGGCGTCGCCAACCGTACACTGTCCAAGGCTCAGGCTTTTGCCGAGCAGTATGGCATCGAGAAGGTCTATGAATCGGTTGAGGACCTCTACGCCGATCCGGGCATCGACGCCGTCTATATCACCACGCCGCACAACACGCATATCACCTATCTGCGTGACGCGCTGGCCGCCGGCAAGCACGTGCTCTGCGAGAAAGCCATTACCCTCAATTCCGCTGAGCTCGACGAGGCGCGTGCCATCGCCGACGAGCACAACGTCGTCCTCATGGACGCCACCACGGTGCTTCATATGCCCTTGTATCAAGAGCTGCGCCGTCGCATGGATGCCGGCGAGTTTGGTCGCATGAACCTCGCCCAGCTCAACTTTGGTAGCTACAAGGAGTACGGCGATCTGACCAATCGCTTCTACAACCGCAACCTTGCTGGCGGTGCCATGCTCGACATTGGCGTGTATGCCCTGTCCGTCATGCGTCTCTTTATGGCAAGCCAGCCCGCTGAGGTCGTTTCACTGGGCAACACCTGTGAGACCGGTGTTGACGTTGCGGGCGGCATCGTCTGCCGTAATGCCGAACAGCAGCTGGGCGTGGTGAGCCTTACGCTCCACTCCAAGCAGCCCAAGCGCTCGATCATTAGCTTCGACAAGTGTTATATCGAGGTCAACGAATATCCGCGTGCCGATCACGCGACCATCGTGTGGACTGCTGACGGCCACCGCGAGGAGGTCCACGCTGGCACCGAGGCCTACGCACTGTGCTACGAGATGGCCGATCTTGAGAAGGCCGTTGCCGGCGACGACTCTAAGCGTGAGCTTCTGGGCTATGCTTCTGATGTTATGGAGCTGATGACCAAGCTACGCGCCGACTGGGGAGTCGTGTACCCCGAGGAGGAGTAAGCGATGCTAGCGGAAGATAGGCTCAACGCGATCGTGTCGATGGTTCAGCAGACCGGCTCGGTTACCGTGCCGGAGCTTGCCGAAGCCCTGGGCGTGACGGCGTCTACCATTCGGCGCGACCTGCAGACGCTCGACCGAGCACACCGTATCGCCAAGGTGCACGGAGGCGCGACAAGTCTGGAGCGCGCGCACGTGACGCGCGACCTAACGCTTAATGAGCGCAGCGACCTCCATAACGACGACAAGGAGCGTATCTGCGCCCGTGCGGCGGCGCTGGTAGAGCCCGAGAGCTTTGTGTACATCGATTCGGGTTCGACGACGCTCAGGCTCATCGAGCATCTTCCGCATCTCGAAGGGGTCACCTATGTGACTGATTCCGTGCTCCATGCTCAGCATCTCGCTTTGCGCGGCATGCGTACCGTGGTGCTGGGCGGCGAGCTCAAACCCGAGACCGAGGCGCTCGTTGGCCCCGATGCCTTGGCAACTCTAGACCGCTACAACTTCAACTGCGGCTTTTGGGGCTCTAACGGCATTGCCGCCGAGCAGGGCTTCACGGCGCCCGATATCGAGGAGGCACAGGTCAAGCGCATCTCGATGCGCCATACGGCCAAACGCTTCGTAATCTCTGATGCCAGCAAATTTGGCATGGTGGCACCCGTCAAGTTCGCGGACTTCCGTGACGCAACGATTATTACCGCAGGCGATGTCCCCGCCAAGTACCGGGCAATGGACAACGTCGTCACGGTCTAGCGGCGGGGCAAGGTCAAAACCATTTAGTTTGGCTCTGTTAGACCAAGGTTGACATAAAAACGATGTCACCGCGAGGCGGTAC
>CABPXT010000012.1:0-23250 GCA_902461405.1 uncultured Collinsella sp. | reverse complement strand
CTTGGTCTGAGAAGTTCGCGAAGCCCACTTCTCAGACCAAGGCAACCCGCCCGGAGGCGGCCCCAGCGCGAGATCGTCCCGGATGCCTATCTACTCGTTGTCGCCCGCGGTCATCTGCGTTGCGGAGAGTGCGCCGTCGGCAGCGGTTGCAGCTGCTGCGTCGGGCCAGACCCAGTCGGTAAAGGCCGGGTGATCGTAGCCCTCATCGCACGCGAACTCGAAGGCCTCGGTGCGGAATGCCTCCCACTTATCAATCTGCTCCGCAAACTTATCGGCGTCGACCAGGCGCAGCACGTCGGCGGCCAGTGCCCAGCGGTCCATGTTGTTCAGGCGCAGCATGTCGAACGGCGTTGTCGTGGAGCCTTTCTCCTCGTAGCCGTGGACGCGGAAGGCATCGTGGCCGGGGCGGTTCCAAATCAGACGGCGAATCGTGCCGGCATAAGCGTGGAACGCGAAGAGGACGGGCTTCTCGCCGCAGCCGAACAGCTCAGCCCAGCGCTCGTCGCTGAGAGCCTGGTCGTTCTCGCAGACGTTCTGGATCTTGAGCAGGTCGACCACGTTGACGAACCATACCTTGATGCCCAGCTCGCGCAGCATGTCGGTTGCAGCCAGAGCCTCAAGCGTCGGCACGTCACCGCAGGTGGCGACCACGACGTCGGCCTCGGCGAGCGAATCGGCGGTCGATGCCCACTCCCAGGTCGCAACGCCCTCGGCGAGCTCCGCCTTGGCCTCGTCGACCGTCTGGAAGGTCGGAGCAGGCTGCTTGCCGCAGAAGATGGCGTTGACGCAGTCGGTGGACTGGTAGACGCGCTCGGCAACGGCAAGGGCCATGTTGGCGTCGGCCGGATAGTAGGCATTCACGATGTGCGTGTCGTTGGCCTTGTTGAGCAGCAGGTCGATAAAGCCGGGGTCCTGATGCGAGAAGCCGTTGTGGTCCTGACGCCAGACGTGGCTCGACAGCAAAATGTTAAGGCCGCTGATGGGGGCACGCCACGGAATCTCGCGCTTGGTAGCCTCGAGCCACTTGCAGTGCTGGTTGACCATGGAGTCGACCACATGGACAAAGCTCTCGTAGGAGCTCCACACGCCGGAACGGCCAGTGAGCACGTAGGCCTCGAGGAAGCCCTCGCATTGGTGCTCGGACAGCTGCTCGACGACCTTACCGGAGCCTGCCAGCAGCTCGTCGTTGGCCTCGTCCTCGTAGAAGCCGGCGTCCCACTGCTTCTTGGTCACCTTGTAGGCAGCCTGCAGGCGGTTGGACGCGGTCTCGTCGGGACCAAAGATGCGGAAGTCATCCATGTTCTTGGCCAGAACGTCGGCAGTGTACTCACCAAAGACGCGGGCGGCCTCGGTGGAGCCCCAGCCATGACCCTTAGTTGCGACGGGGACCTCGTGGGCATGAATATCGGGCAGCTCGAGCTCGCGACGCACCTTACCGCCGTTCGCGTTGGGGTTGGCGCCGATGCGCAGCTCGCCGGTCGGCATAAAGGCCGTCACCTCGGGGCGCACCTGGCCCTCGGGCGTAAAGAGCTCCTCGGGCTTGTAGGAACGCAGCCACTCGCGCAGCACGCGGAAGTGCTCGTGGGTGTCCTTGGCACTCGCCAGCGGCACCTGATGCGCGCGCCAGGAGTCCTCGGTCTTCTTGCCGTCGATGTGCTTGGGGCAAGTCCAGCCCTTGGGCGTACGGAACACAATCATGGGGTAGGCCGGGCGGACCACGGTCTCGCCTGAGGCGGCCTGGGCCTGCGCGGTGGCCTTGATGTCACAAATCTCATCGAAGACCTGCTCAAACAGGGCAGCGAAACGCGCATGAATGCTTGCGTGGCTCTCGTCGTCAAAGCCGGCGACAAAGAAGTGCGGCTTATAGCCCATGCCCTCAAAGAACTTGGTGAGCTCCTCATCGGACACGCGGGCAAGGATGGTGGGGTTGGCGATCTTGTAGCCGTTGAGGTGCAGGATCGGCAAAACGATACCGTCGGTTGCCGGGTTCACGAGCTTGTTGGATTGCCAAGAGGTCGCGAGCGGGCCGGTCTCGGACTCGCCGTCGCCCACTACGGCCACGGCCAACAAGCTCGGGTTGTCCATAACGGCGCCGTAGGCGTGGCTGAGCGTGTAGCCGAGCTCGCCGCCCTCGTGGATGGAACCGGGCGTCTCGGGCGCAAAGTGGCTCGGGATGCCGCCGGGATAGGAGAACTGGCGGAAGAACTTCTGCAGGCCGGCCTCGTCATTGGTGATGTCGGGGCGGATCTCACGGTAGGTGCCGTCGAGCAACGACTGAGCAGTACCGGCGGGGCCACCGTGACCAGGGCCCATCAAGAAGATAGCATTCTGGTTGTGGTCGGCAATGAGACGATTGACGTGACCGAACAGGAAGTTGATGCCGGGCGTGGTGCCCCAGTGGCCAACCAGGCGGTGCTTAACGTCCGGACGACCGAAGTCGCGCACCTCACCGGTTTTCTCGTCGACAAAGTCGGGGCGCATTAGCGGGTTAGAGCGAAGGTAGATCTGACCGACGGACAGATAGTTCGATGCGCGCCAATACAGGTCGACGCCCTCGAGCTCGGAAGCCGGCACCTCGTGGCCCAGCTTTTGCCACGGCGTCCCCAGTGTTTTAGCCATTGTTTATGTCCCTTCGCTGTGCGGTCGCCCTCCGATACGGCAACCTTTCGTTGGGACTAGTATATTTGCTAAAACGTTTTATCATGGTGAAAAAACGTTTTACCACCCTTATCAATCCCATCGATTAGCAAAACGCGACATTCACCTGCGGCATTGCCCGTCACAGGTGCTCCACATTCGGTCTCTGCAAATTGATAAACGTGTTTAGTTGTGTTTAGTAAGCTCGAGCACGCTGTCCTTAACGATAAGCTCCGGCTCCAGAACGACCTCTTCGGCACGCCTGCCGCCCCTACCGGCAAGACGCTTGGACATGCAGCCAAAAGCATGCTCCGCAAGGACACCAGGGTCCTGCTCAATCGCGGTCAGCGCCGGCTCAAAGAGAACGTCGGCCGCCGAGTTGTCATAGCTCACCACCGAGATATCGCCCGGGATGCTCTTCCCCATCTCGTGCAAGCGCTTGAGCAAACCGAGGGCAATGTTATCCGAGCTTGCGAACACGGCAGTGGCGTCAGTTGCGAGCACCGCCTCCGAGGCCTCGTATGCGCTCGGAATGTAGTACTCGCTCTCAAACTCCAAACGTGCGTCGATCGGCAGGCCAACCTCACGCAGCGCGCGCTCATAGCCGGCAAGTCGCTTGCGACCCGTATTGGAACGGCGGGCATTAACCAGGCAGGCAATACGGCGGTGGCCTTGCTCGATCAGATAGCGGGTGGCCATATAGCCGCCCATCTCGTGGTCGAACATCACCTTGTCGCACTCGAGCCCCTCAATGGCACGGTCGACCATTACGGCCGGGATGGGCAGGTGGCTGACTTCTTCGCGCAGGGCGCGGTCATCGGAGAACTCGTCACCCACCACCAGGAAGACGCCATCAACGCCGCGCGTCACCAGCTGGCGCAGCAGCTCCAGATCGTCATCGGCGCTTCCGCCCGAGCTGGTAATGAAGAGCGCATAGCCGTCCTCGCGGCAGCGCTTTTCCAGGCTACCGGCGAGCGAGGCAAAAAAGCGGCTCTCGATGTTAGGGACGATAAGGCCCAGCGTGCGCGACTCGCGCATGACCAGGCTGCGCGCAATCTGGTTGGGAACATAGTGGTTGCGCGCCGCGACCTCTTTGATGAGCTTGCGGTTTTCTTCCGAGATGCGACAGGGCCGATTATTGAGAACAAGCGAGACCGACGAGGGGGAAAGCCCCACCTCCTGGGCGATCTGCTTGAGGGTGACTTTGTTGGCCATCTCGCTCCTTCCGGGTTTACGCGCAATCTCTTGAAAGTATAGCGACTACCCCTCTACCTCGGTGATAAACACTTTACCAATCCGGTGGACGGCTGTTTTATCGCCGCCAGCGCACCAAATCCGTCCGGGTGGGGTATATTGCAATCGATTGATGACAACGACCACCAAAAGGCGGATATCCGTATGCACGAGAACGATTTTTTTAACGAGGACCTGCTGTGCGCGCTCGCTGGCGTTGCCGGCGAGGACAACGTGCTGATGAGCGAGCCCATGCGCGAGCACACCACGTTTAAGATCGGCGGTCCGGCCGACGTCTTTGTCACGCCCGATACTGAGCAGGGCCTCGTCGCCACGCTCGATACCTGCTATCGCTGCAATCTACCACTCACCATCGTGGGCAACGGCTCCGACTTGCTCGTCGGCGACAAGGGCATCCGCGGCGTCGTCGTAGCGCTGGGCGAGGGCCTCTCCGACATTACGGTCGACGGCACGCACGTCACGGCGGCAGCCGGCGCCTTGCTTTCCGATGTCGCAGCCGCGGCAGCCGAGGCCGGCCTTACCGGCATGGAGCCCATCTCGGGCATTCCCGGATCGGTCGGCGGCGCCTGCTACATGAACGCCGGTGCCTACGGTGCCTGCATGGCCGATGTGCTGGGGTCCGTGCGCGTCTACAAACCTGCTCGCCAGCTCGACGACGGCACCCGCGGCAGCGGCAACATCATCGAGTTCGATGTCGACGAGCTCAACCTGGGTTATCGCAAGAGTCGCATCGCCGACGACGGCTTCATCGTACTTTCGGCCACTTTCAATCTCGCCCCGGGCAACGCCGCGATGATCAAGGCCGACATGGACGACTACCGCCAGCGCCGCGAGGACAAGCAGCCGCTCGACATGCCGAGCGCCGGCTCCACTTTCAAGCGCCCCGAGGGTTACTTTGCCGGCAAACTCATCATGGATGCCGGCCTGCGAGGACACGCCGTTGGCGGCGCGCAGGTGAGCGAGAAGCACTGCGGCTTCATCGTCAACGCCGACCACGCCACCGCCGCCGACGTCGACGAACTCATCCGCCACATCCAAACAACCGTCAAAGACCAATTCAACGTAGACCTAGAACCCGAAGTCCACCGAGTAGGCGAATTCCTCTAACAAAGAAGGCCCCGAAAGGGGCCTTCACCATATTTATTCAGATAAACCAGTCCGGACTGTCCCGGACCAAGCCGCAGTTACGACAGCGCAATACCGCCAAGCCAGCCCCAACGCACGCCAGAGCCAGTACCATAAAAGCTGATGAACGAATCAAGCGACTTCGATGTAATGGCACCCTCGTTGCTCATAACGATGCCGCCGCCAACGTAGATACCCACATGACCGTAGATAAGGCCCGGAGCACCCGTGCCGCTGTGCGAGGAATCGGCCACGATCATGCCCACCTGCAGCGCCGAGCGGTCGGAGCTATAGCACCAGGCGTTGAACATGTCACACGCGTTGCCGCCAAAATAGCCCACGCCGGCATTGCGGAAGACGTTGGTAACCCAGGCAGCACACCAGCCCTGGCCGGGAGAAGGCGTCGAGTAGCACGCATTGACGACGGCCTGCTGCTTGCCCGAACCGCCCGTCTGTTGCGGGGTGCCGCCGGCATACGAGCCGCCACCCGAGCTCGAGCCACCCGAAGAAGAGCCCGTGTTCGCAGAGGCCGCGGCTGCCGCAGCCGCCTTCCTAGCGGCCTCCTCAGCCTGGGCGGCAGCGAGGATCTCGGAATCGCGCTGAGCCATGAGTTCCTTGACGTCGTCGGAAAGACCGTTCAGCACGGTCTGGACTTCTTGCTGCTTGGCCTGCATATCCTGCATCTGAGCCGTCTGCTGGTCCTTGAGTTTCTCCAGGTTGGCCTTTTGTGCTTCGAGCTCGGTCTTCTGCGCGTCGAGCTCAGCCTGAATCGTCTGGATATCCTCGATGGCATCGCGGTCGCTCTTGTTGATCTTCTCAACGTAATGCGCGTTGGCGACGAGTTCCTCAAACGAGTCAGAGGCCAGCAGCAGCGACAGGATGTTCGTACCGCCGGACTTGTAGCTGGCGGCCACGCGATCGGAAAGGTCGTTGCGCTTCTTCTTGAGCTCGGCCTTCTTTTCATCGATCTGGGCCTGCGTGTCGTCAATCTTGCCCTGGACATTCTCGATGTCGTTGAGGGTCTGGGCATTCTTGTTGGCCAGCGCCGCATACTCATTTGCGATGCTGTCGAGCTGGGCCTGAACCTCGTCGAGTTGGGCCTGGGCGGCATTCAATTTATCGGTGGTTTCTTTGGAAGCCTCCGCCGCATGGGCGCGAGTGGGCAGGCCAAAAAGAACTGCCGCAGAAGCGGCACCGAACAGGGCCTTAAGGGCAGTGCGGCGCGAGAGCTCCTGGGAAAGGATGGAATCGCTGTTTGGTGACATATGTACTCCGTTACATGCTTATTTATATGTCGCTCAACTCATACATATTAGCGTACATATGGCGCGTCCCAACGATTTCCACGAACGGCAGGAAACTACAAGGTCGGCGGCTCGTAAGCAATTGTCAAATTTGAGGTAACAATTGAGCAAGCTCTTATATGAGTACGTTAACATAATCCTCTGCTTTTCCTACAGTGCACCATTTGGGCGTCCCCGCCTGCGCTATACTCCCCTCTAGAAGTGTTCCTGATTCGATAGGAGACTACATGTCCAAAGCACTCGACCCCAAAGACACCTGCGTCCTCGTTACCGGTGGCGCCGGCTTTATCGGCTCGCACACCGTCGTTCAGCTGCTCGAGGGTGGCTACCAGGTCGTCATCGTCGATGATCTCTCCAACTCCAGCGCCGTCGCCGTCGACCGCGTCAAGACCATCGTGGGCGACGAGGCCGCCAAGAACCTCACCTTCTACGAGGCCAACGTGCTCGACCGCGATGCGATGAACAAGATCTTCGATACCCATCAGATCGACCGTGTCATCCACTTTGCCGGCTTTAAGGCCGTCGGCGAGTCGGTGAGCAAGCCCGTCGAGTACTACCACAACAACATCGAGAACACCCTGGTGCTCATCGACGTCATGCGCAACCATGGCTGCAAGTCCATCATCTTCTCGAGCTCCTCGACCGTCTACGGCGACCCGGACAACCCGCCCGTCACCGAGGAAGACCCCAAGAAGCCCGCAACCAACCCCTATGGCTGGACCAAGTGGATGATCGAGCAGATCCTTATGGACGTCCACACCGCCGACCCCGAGTGGGACGTCGTGCTGCTCCGTTACTTCAACCCCATCGGCGCTCATCCGTCGGGCCTGATCGGCGAGGACCCCAAGGGCATCCCCAACAACCTGGTGCCCTATGTCGCCCAGGTCGCCGTGGGCAAGCTCGAGGCCGTTCAGGTCTTTGGCAACGACTACCCCACCCCCGACGGCACCGGCGTGCGCGACTACATCCACGTGTGCGATCTGGCCTCTGGTCACGTTGCCGCCCTTAACTGGATGAACGGCAAGACCGGCGTCGAGATCTTTAACCTGGGCACCGGCACCGGCACCTCGGTACTCGAGGTCGTCGCTGCTTTCTCCAAGGCCTGCGGCAAGGAGCTGCCCTATGTGATCCGCGAGCGCCGCGCCGGCGACATCGCCGCCAACTGGTGCGATGCCTCCAAGGCCGAGCGCATGATGGGCTGGAAGGCCCAGTACGACATCGCGGACATGTGCCGCGATAGCTGGAACTGGCAGAGCCACAACCCCAACGGCTTCGCCGACGCCGAGTAGCAAAAACCTACATACCGTTCTTGCCCCGATCTCACGTTGTGAGGTCGGGGCTTTTTTCATGGCATGTAGCCATTCGCCGAAAATCGACCAACTTTTTTATCTTGCCTGTACATGTTTAAACAACATGTTTTACAATAGGCGTATCGAATCAGAACATCGGAGGCGGACTGCACACCCATCGGCAGGCCGACCCCACAACAAGAAGGTTGGTGAGCGCATTCATGGAGCGTGCAAGCGGCGTCCTCATGCCCGTCTCATCTCTGCCCGGACCATACGGAATCGGCGGCTTTGGCTGGAATGCCTACGACTTCGTCGATTTTCTCGCCTCGTGCAAACAACATTACTGGCAGATTCTGCCCCTTACGACGACCAGCTATGGCGATTCGCCTTATCAGTCGTTCTCGGCCCGCGCAGGCAACCCCAACTTTATCGACTTTGCCGAGCTTATCGAGGCAGGGTATCTGGAGCAGCGCGATATCGATGGCGTGTATCTGGGATCCGACCCCAGCAATGTCGACTACGGTGCTATCTTTGGCGGCCGCCGTCAGATTCTCGACCGCGCCGCCGAGCGCTTTGCTGCCGACAAGCCGGCCGATTTCGATGACTTTATCCAGGCCAACGAGGACTGGCTCATCCCCTACTGTGAGTTCATGACCGTCAAAGAGGAGTGCGGTCTCAAGGCGTTTTGGGAGTGGCCCGCGGAGCTCCGCACCCGCGGCGAGGCTTCCGCCAAGGTCTGCGCCGACCATCCGGCGCGTATGCTCTACCACCAGATGACGCAGTACTTCTTCGATCGCCAGTGGAGCCGCCTCAAGGCCTATGCCAACGAACGCGACATTCTCATCATCGGCGACCTGCCCATCTATGTCTCGCGTGACTCCGTCGAGATGTGGGCGACACCTGAGCTCTTTAAGATCGACGCCGCCGGCAATCCCGTGAGCGTCGCCGGCACGCCGCCCGACCAGTTCTCGGCCACCGGCCAGTACTGGGGCAACCCCATCTACGACTGGGACGCCATGGAGGCCGACGGCTTCTCCTGGTGGGAGGGCCGCATTCGCGCCGCCCTCGACATGTACGACGTCATCCGCCTGGATCACTTCCGCGGCTTCGAGGCCTATTGGGAGGTGCCGTTCTCCTCGCCTGATTCGTCCTACGGTTCGTGGACGCAGGGTCCCGGCCTCAAGCTCTTCAAGACACTCGAGGAAAAGCTCGGCACGCTGCCCATCATCGCCGAGGACCTGGGCTTCCTCACCCCCGGCGTCATCGATATGCGCGACAACTCGGGCTTCCCCGGCATGAAGATCCTGCAGTTTGCCTTTGAGGGCACCAACTCGTACTACCTGCCGCACAACTACATTGCCAACACCGTCGCCTACGTGGGCACTCACGACAACGAGACGGCACGCGGCTGGTTTGAAGGAACGGCTACCCCGCGTCAGCGCGAGCAGACAGCCCTGTACACCCATCAGCAGGCCGGCGAACCCATCGCCGACGCGCTCAACCGAACCATCGCGGCCAGCGTGAGCGACACGTGCATCTACACCATGCAGGACCTGCTCAACTTGGGCAACGAGGCGCGCATCAACACCCCTGCCACGCTGGGCGGCAACTGGACCTGGCGCATGCTCGACGGCGCCATCACCCGCGAGCTCGAGCACAAACTCACCGACTGGACCGAGACCTACTTCCGCATCCCGTCGGAAGCCGAAATCGAGCTTCCTCAATAGGAGCTACCGCGCCCGACCCCTCCCCACCGTGCGGACGCGCTTGCTTACCCGCGCGAGGCCACCCCAATCCCCTCGCGCGGGATTCTTATGAATTGCAGACATGTAATCAACCCATTACAGGAGGAAACATGCCCCAAATTAACCTCATGGAACTCGCCGAGCAGTCTTTTGGCACCTCGCTCGAGCAGCTCGACGACCGTCGCATTTACAAGCTGCTGGTCAAACTCGTGCAGGAGCGCTCCGCCGCCTGCCCGCTCAACAACGGCAAGAAAAAGCTCTATTACATTTCCGCCGAATTTTTGATCGGCAAGCTGCTCATCAACAACATGATCGACCTCGGCATCTACGACGAGGTTAAGGACCAGCTCACCGCCGCAGGCCACGACCTCAACAAGATCGAGGAGTTCGAGGTCGAGCCGTCGCTCGGCAACGGCGGCCTGGGCCGCCTGGCCGCATGCTTCCTGGATTCCATCGCCACGCTGGGCTTGACCGGCGATGGCGTGGGCCTCAACTATCACTACGGCCTGTTCCGTCAGCGCTTTGTCGACAACCAGCAGAAGGCCGTCCCCGACGAGTGGCTCGGTGAGCAGGACATCCTAGTCGACGACGACCGCTCCTACACCGTCGAGTTCGGCGATTTTGCCGTTACCTCCAAGCTCGTCAACATCGATGTGCCCGGTTACGGCCAGCCCACCAAGAACCGTCTGCGCCTGTTCGACCTGGCGAGCGTCGACGACGGCCTGGTCCCCGGCAGCTCCATCGACTTCGACAAGACCGAGATCGCCAAAAACCTCACCTTGTTCCTCTACCCCGACGATTCTGACGAGCAGGGCCGCCTGCTTCGCATCTACCAGGAATACTTCATGGTGAGCAACGCCGCCCAGCTCCTGATCGACGAGGCCATCGAGCGCGGCAGCAACCTGCACGATCTGGCCGACTACGCCGTGGTCCAAATTAACGACACGCACCCCACCATGGTCATCCCCGAGCTCATTCGCTTGCTCACCACCGAGCATGGCATCGAGTTTGACGAGGCCGTGACCATCGTACGCTCCATGGTCGCCTACACTAACCACACGATTCTTGCCGAGGCGCTCGAGAAGTGGCCGCTCGTCAGCCTGCAGAAGGTCTCCCCTGCCATCGCCGACATTATCGTCAAGCTCGATGAGATCGCGAAGGCCGAGCACGATGACCCGCGCGTCGCCATCATCGACGAATACGACACCGTCCACATGGCCCACATGGACATCCACTTTGGCTTCTCCATCAACGGCGTAGCCGCCCTCCACACCAAGATCCTGGAGGACACCGAGCTTCATCCGTTCTACGAGATCTATCCCGAGAAGTTCTCCAACAAGACCAACGGCATCACCTTCCGCCGCTGGATCCATGGGGCCAACCCCGCGCTCGCCAGCCTGCTCGACGATGTGATCGGCACCGACTGGCGCAGCACCGGCGATCTGAGCAAACTCGCCAAGTTCGCCGACGACAAGGATGTTCTTGAGCGCCTGGCCGCCACCAAGGTCGAGGCCAAGGCCATCATGCGCCAGTTCATGGCGCTCGAGCAGGGCGTGACCATTCCCTCCAACGCCATCATCGACGTCCAGGTCAAGCGCATCCACGAGTACAAGCGTCAGCAGATGCTCGCGCTCTACATCATCTGGAAGTACTTCGATATCAAGAACGGCAACAGGCCTAAGCACCCCGTCACCATCATCTTTGGCGGCAAGGCGGCGCCTGCCTACACTATCGCGCAGGACATCATCCATCTGATCCTGACGCTGTCGCAGTGGATTGCAAACGACCCCGACGTGGCTCCCTACCTGCAGGTTGTCATGATCGAGAACTACAACGTCACCGCCGCCGAGCGCGTGATCCCCGCCGCTGACATCTCCGAGCAGATCAGCCTGGCCTCCAAGGAGGCGAGCGGCACCTCCAACATGAAGTTCATGCTCAACGGCGCCCTAACCCTGTGCACGCTCGACGGTGCCAACGTGGAGATTGCCGAGCTCGTGGGCGACGAGAACATCTATACCTTTGGTGCCTCGTCCAAACAGGTCGAGCAGCTCTACGCCGACGGCACCTACAACGCCGGTGCGCTCTACCGCAAGCCCGGAATTAAACTGCTGGTGGACTTCATCACCAACCCAGCCTTTATGGCAACCGGCAACGCCGAGCGCCTGCAGCGCCTGCACGACGACATTAAGGGCAAGGACTGGTTTATGGCCCTGCTCGACATTGAGGAGTACATCCAGACCAAGGAGCGCGTGCTGGCCGACTACGAGGACCAGGACGCCTGGATGCGCAAGGCGCTCATCAATATCGCCAACGCCGGCACCTTCTCGTCCGACCGTACGATCTCCCAGTACAACGACGAGATCTGGCACCTGAGCTAGCTCATTCCCCTTACCCATCCTCTTGAGAAACGGAGTCGTGGCAACACGGCTCCGTTTTTTGTGCCCGCACGTTACCCTGTGATCCGACTCGGCCAAACAATCTCGATCCATAACAACTACTCAACCAAAACGGTCCCAGCTGTTACAGATTGAGACATACCGGCCCCTCCCCTCGGGTTTATCTCAATCTGTAACATCTAGCAGGTGAAATTCGCCTTTGGTGTTACAGATTTAGATGAAATGGTTAGCTCAGCGGAACCGTCTCGATCTGTAACATCTAACGTCCGAAATCGGCCCTATCCGTTACAGATCGAGACAAACGACCGGTCAGACAGTCCCAACACAAAGAAAGGCTCCCCTCTCGCCCAGTGGACGGGAGGGGAGCCTTATATGTGACCGCGGCAAAAGGATGGCAAAGCCGCAGTCGCCCAAAGGAAGGGCCTGGTTGCACCGGGCCTAGATAAGGTTCTTGCCAGAGACCTTATCGAAGAGGTGGGTCGCGTTCTTCTCAAACTTGAACCAGATGGGGTCGCCCGCCTTGAGCGCGCCCTTGGCCTCGAGGTCGACGACGGGAATGATCAGGACAAACTGGCCGTCGGGAGCAGTCACGTGGACATGCTCGGTCGAGCCCATGAGCTCGGTCACCTCGACGGTGCCCTGGAGCGCACCCTCCTCGTCCTTGTCGGCAAGCAGGATCTGCTCGGGACGCACGCCGGCCGTAATCTCCTTCACGTCGCCGCCGTCCCAGTTGAGGGCAAGCTGAGCGCAGGTCTCGGGGGCGAGCGCCACGTTCATATCCTCGGTCTTGACCGTAAAGCCGTTGCCCGAGCGCACCAGCTGGGCATCGAAGAAGTTCATCTGCGGCACGCCGATGAAGCCGGCGACGAAGATGTTCGCGGGATGGTTGAAGACCTCCTGCGGGGTGGCGATCTGCTGGACGACGCCGTCCTTCATGACCACGATACGGTCACCGAGGGTCATAGCCTCGGTCTGGTCGTGGGTAACGTAGATGAAGGTGCCCTTGATCTCGTGACGCAGCTTAATGAGCTCGGCGCGCATCTGGTTACGAAGCTTGGCATCCAGGTTGGACAGCGGCTCGTCCATCAGGAAGACCTTGGGGTCACGCACGATGGCGCGGCCGATGGCGACGCGCTGGCGCTGGCCGCCAGAGAGCGCCTTGGGCTTACGGTCGAGGTACTCGGTAATACCCAGGATCTCAGCAGCGGAGCGAACCTTACGGTCGATCTCGTCCTTGGGGACCTTCTTGAGCTCAAGCGTAAACGCCATGTTCTCGTACACCGTCATATTGGGGTACAGAGCGTAGCTCTGGAACACCATGGCGATGTCGCGGTCCTTGGGCGCCACGTCGTTGACGCGCTTGCCGTCGATGAGCACGTCGCCGGAGGTGATGTCCTCTAGGCCGGCGACCATGCGCATCGTCGTGGACTTACCGCAGCCAGAGGGGCCAACGAGGACGATGAACTCCTGGTCGTGAACGGTGAGGTTGAAGTCCTCTACAGCGAGCACACCGTCCTCGGTAACCTTGAGGTTGTGCTTCTTCTCCTCGGTCTTCTTCTTTTTGCCAAAGAAGCCCTTCTTTTTTGACTCGTTGTTGGGATACACCTTCTGAACATGTTTGAGAACGATCTCGGCCATGTCTCTACCTTTCGATACGCGGCGCCGCGCTGAGGGGCGCCGCCAAAACTTGCAAAACAGTTACGGCATCAGCCCTTGACGGCACCTGCCACCACACCGTCGATGATGTACTTCTGGCAGAAGATGTACATGATGACGATGGGAACAACGACCATCATGATGCATGCCATCATGGGGCCGAGCTCGACGTGGCCATAGCCGCCGCGGAAGTACTGGATCAAGATAGGAATGGTCTTGTACTTGGTGGAGTCGAGCGTAAGGTAGGGCAGCAGATAGTCGTTCCAGACCCACATGGTCTCAAGGATGCCGACCGAAAGATAGGTGGGCTTCATAATGGGAAGGACGATCTTAAAGAACACCTGGACCGGGTTGCAGCCGTCGATCATGGCCGCTTCCTCAATCTCGAGCGGGATGTTCTTGACGAAGCCGGCGAACATAAAGACCGCGAGGCCCGCGCCAAAACCAAGGTAGATGAAGCAGATGTTAAACGGCGTGTTAAAGCCGATGCGGTCCGCGAGGTTGGACAGCGTGAACATGAGCATCTGGAACGGTACGACCATCGAGAAGACGAACAGGTAATAGAAGAAGTTCGAGATCTTGCTGTTGACGCGCACCACGTACCAAGCGCACATGGAGCAGCACACCAGAATCAGCACGACCGACGTGACCGTGATGATAAGAGAGTACATAAACGCCGAGGCAAAGCCCTGCTCGTTCAGAGCGTGCACGTAGTTTGCGAGGCCGTTGAACGTCTCGGGCGTGAGCAGATCGAACGCCGTGGTGGTGCTGATTGCGGTCGCTTTCTTAAAGGAATTGAGCGCAATCATGAACACGGGGTAGATCCATGCGAGCGACAGAATCGTAAAGAAGATCGAGAGCGCGCGGTTGATAGCCTTATCGCGTTTCATTACTGCTGCACCTCCTTGGACCTCGTGGCCTTAAGCTGGATCATAGAAATAGCGACAACCAGGATGCAGAAGATAACTGCCTTGGCCTGACCGATGCCCTGCCATGCGATGCCAGCACGCGAATAGAACGTGTTGTAGATGTTCAGGGCGAGCATCTCGGTGGAGTGCGCCGGGGCGCCACCGGTAAGGGCGAGGTTCTGGTCGAACAGCTTAAAGCCGTTGGTGATGGACAGGAACAGGCAGATGGTGATGGTCGGCATCAGGTTGGGGATCTTAACCTTCCAAAACGTCTGCCATGCCGTAGCGCCGTCGACCTTGGCGGCCTCGATGTAATCAGACGGAATGGACTGCAGACCGGCGATGTAGATGATCATCATGTAGCCGACCTGTTGCCACAGGGTCAGGATGATAAGGCCCCAGAAGCCAGCGGCGGAGTTGAGGGCGATAAGCTGGGCACCCACGTTGGAGAGCAGGCAGTTGATCAGAATCTGCCAAATGTAACCCAGTACAATGCCGCCAATCAGGTTAGGCATAAAGAAAATCGTACGGAAGATGTTGGTGCCCTTGAGCGCCTTGCGAGTGAGCGCCTGCGCAATGGCCAGCGCGATCACGTTGATGAGCACCGTCGACAGGAAGGCAAACGCCACGGTAAAGAAGAACGACGTGGAGAACTGCGGATCGGACAGCGCGCGCACGTAGTTCTCGATACCGACAAAGTGCGCGTTATTGATGGTAATAAACTGGCAGAACGAGAGATAGAAACCCTGGATAAAGGGAATCACGAACCCGATCATAAACGCCAGGCACGTGGGCAGCATAAAGAGCGGCCACCAGCGCTTGAGTGCTTTGCCCATAGAAGGGTCCTTTCAATATGCAGGGGGCGGGCAAACCTACGTCTGCCCGCCCCCTGTCGCTAATCAGATAGCTTGGGCAGCAACTGCTTACTCGGAAGCAGCCTTCTCGGTCTTCCAGCCATCGACGAAGGCGTTCTTGACGCCGTCCCACTTGGTGTTGTCGGCAGCATAAGCGATGAGAGCCTGCTTGAGGTTCTTCTTCCACTCCTCGGAGGGGATGTAAACGAAGTCCCAAGCGACGGTCTTCTTGCCGTCCTTGGCCATAGCAACGGCCTGCTGAGAGAAGACGTTGGTGGTCTCCTTAGCGCTCTTGAACGGGGCGGTCAGACCCATCTTGTCAGCGATGATGCTGGTGGCGGTGTCAGAAGTGACGCACCAATACATGAAGTCCTCGGTGGCCTTCTGGGCATCCTCGGAAGCCTGGGAGCTGACGCACCAGTAGTTCTCGCCGCCGGAGCACAGGCCCTGGTTCTCCTCGCCGTCGACGCCGATGTAGATCGGCAGCATGCCGAGCTGGTCGTCGGTCATACCGGCCTTGGTGAGGTCGGCGTAGGCCCAAGAGCCGTTCTGATAGAAGACGGCCTTGCCGGTTGCGAACTCGTTGGTGGCGTCGTCACCGGTCTTGGAGGCGAGCTGCGAAGGATCGCAGGTGGAGTCGGTGATGTACAGGTCGAAGATCTGCTTAAAGTTGTCGAGATACTCGCCCTTGATCTCGTCGTCCTCCTGATTGTGCTCCTTCTCGAACTCGTAGTAGAGCGGGAGGTTGGCGAGGTGCGTGGTGTAGCGCCAGCTGGAGGAGTCATCCATACCGGCGGAAGTGAAGGCACCGTCAACGCCGAGCTCGTCCTTGCGGGCCTGGATGTCATCGGCGCAAGCCTTCAGCTTGTCGAAGGAGTTGATGTCCTCGGCCTTGTAGCCGGCCTTCTCGAGGAGCTCCTTGTTGTAAATGATGCCGTAGCTCTCCTGAACCCAGTCGATACCCAGATCCTTGCCGTCGGACTGCAGCGCCAGGGAGTCGTCGATGAGCTCGCCGCGGAGCTTGGTGTCGGAAAGATCGGCGCAGTAGTCCTTCCAGTTCTTAAGGCCGGTGGGGCCGTTGACCTGGAACAGCGTCGGAGCGGAGCTCTTGGACATCTCGGACTTGAGCTTCTCCTCGTAGGTGTTGGAGGCGGCGGTCACGATCTTGACCTCGACGCCCTTCTCCTTCTTGTACGCCTTGGCGATCTCCTTCCACTCCTTGTCGACCTCGGGCTTGAACTGGAGGAAGTAGACCTCGGCAGCGTCACCAGAAGCAGAGGAGCCAGAGCCGGCAGAACCACCGCAGCCCACGAGGCCCAGACCAAGAACCGCAGCCGCGGAACCAGCAAAGCCCAGGAACTGCCTTCTGCTCATTTCGTTCTTCATTACAATCCACCCTTTCACACCGTGGCGGCACCCTTTGCCGCCGCCTTCGGAGATTGGCTCGGGGACTTTGCCCCTTTTGCTGACTTGTACAATACGCTATTTGGCTAGTTGTTTGAACAAGTATTACTAGAGCGGTAGAAAAACTTCGGTGAACGGTAATTTCGACTTGATACTTGACAAGTTTTGTATAAACAATTATTTGTTATCGAATGCAGAGAAAACGCCCGATCAAGCCGATGCATCGTCGGTTTGACCGGGCGTTTTCGCTTTGAGGGCATGAGTCTCGTCAGGCTGCGAGCTAGCCGGCTATCGCTTGGAATTGACGCGGTAATGGAAGATCTCGGGGTGTGTGCGGGCATGCGTGACCTCGAACAAGATGCCGTCCGAGGTGTACGACTGGCTCTCCATAACGGCGACGCAGTTGTACTTGCCGAGGTCCAGATAGCTGCAGTCTTCATCGTTGGCGAGCTCGACACTCACCGTACGACGGCTCGCCATCACTTTGACGCCGCGCTTGTGCTCCAGATAGCCGTAGATAGAATCCGCCGCGATCTCGGGGGTCAGGCCCTTGGCGATCGACGCCAAAAAGTAGCCATGGTCCACTTGGCGCGCGCTGCCGTTGAGGCTTCGGACACGCACTACGCGAATCAGCTCCTCGCCCACCTTAAAGCCCAGGCGACGTGAGAGTTGCTCAGTGCAAATCAAATGTTCAAAAGACTTGACCTCGGTCGATGCGACGGCATTGTTGCGTTTTGCGAACTCGCCAAACGACTCAACCTCTTCGAGTGCGCCCAGCATGTCGGTTTCGCCCTTAAGCCAAATAACGCGCACGCCCTTACCGTGTATAGGCTGCACAAACATCTGGTCGGCCAGCATGCTCAAGGCGCGTCGAACGGTATTGCGCGTGCAGCCAAACTCCGCGGTCAGCTCGGCTTCGGTTGGCAGCATCTCCTGAAACGCATAGGTCCCGTTGATGATGCGCGAACGGATCTCGCGGTAGATTCCTTCGTAAATCGCTTTTGGCATGATTTCACCTCTAATGAATATGTATGGCTAGGCACGATAGCATTTCTTAAAGTTGTTTAAACCGATTATCGGTAAAGCACGGATTATTTACCGTCGACGGTTCCCCCGAAACCCAAATCGGACCGAATCAAAACCGTCAATGCGGCAAGCAGCCAGTCCTCTACAATGAGTTCATTGTTTAAACGTTCTTGCTCGCACAGCATGTTGCATCCGAAAGGCATATTATGCTGCAGAAAATCCAACGTTTTGGCGGAGCCATGTTCGCGCCCGCCATGCTGTTTTCTATATCAGGCCTCATGGTCGGCATCTCCGCCCTCGCAACGACCGTGGATATCGTCGGCGACCTCGCCGTATACGGAACCCCCTGGTACGTTTTCTGGACTATCATTCAGCGCGGCTCGTGGACGGTCTTTAAGCGCCTTCCACTCCTTTTTGCCGTAGCGCTGCCTATCGGCCTTGCCCAAAAGCAACCGGCACGCTGCTGCCTCGAGGCGCTCGTAGCCTATTTTGCCTACTGTTTCTTTTTGAGCGAGATCATTAAGCTGAGCGGAGACAACCTTGGGCTTAAGTACCCGTCGTTTTTGACCTCCGCTAGCGGCATCACCGTCATCGACGGCATCAAGACGCTCGACACCGGCATTATCGGCCCGCTGGCGGTGTCGGCAACCGTCGTCGCGATCCATGACCGCTTCTACGATGCCAAGGTTCCCGATTGGCTCGGCACCTTCTCGGGTTCCTCGCTGGTCTACCTCATCAGCTTTTTTGCCGTGTTTGCCCTTGCCGCCATCTCGGCCGCCATCGTGCCTTTCGCATACGCTGTGACCGAAACGCTGCGCCACGCACTTGCGGGCGTCGGCCCCTTCGGCGTGGGCATCTTTGTGTTTTTGGAGCGAGCGCTCGAGCCCATGGGGCTGCACCATCTGCTCTATATGCCCATCTATTACGACAATCTGGTCATTCACGACGGTATTTACGCCACGTGGACCAACCTGCTCCCCATTCTCTCCCATAGCACGCGCCCTTTAAATGAACTTGCGCCCTGGGCAGGTTTTACCGCCACCGGCTGGGGCAAGCTCTTTGGCCTTCCCGCCATCGCGGCAGCATTCTATTTCACCGCCAAACCCGAACGCCGCGCCGGCCTTAAGGTCATCCTTTTGCCCGCCATCGTCGCCTCGGTGGTCTGCGGCGTCACCGAGCCGCTCGAGTTTCTCTTTATGTTCACCTATCCCGGACTCTTTTTGCTCTACGCCGTCCTGTCCTCCTGCCTTGCCATGACCATGAACTTCTTTGGCATCGTCGGCATCTTCTCGGGCGGTCTCATGGAAATGACGGCCTTCAACTTCATCCCACTCATGCGAATGCATGCCGGCTCCTACCTTTTGGCGCTCGGTATCGGTCTGATGTTTAGCGCTGTCTTTTTTCTGGTCTTCCGGGGCCTCATTCTGGCTTTCGACCTAAAAACCCCAGGCCGCGAGGATCATATCGCCAGCGATGCGGCGCTCGCACGTCTGACGGGAAAAAGCTCTGCCAAAGAAGGCGCGGCCCAAAACGGCACCGACAACCAATCATCCCAAGATCATCTGCTTGCTGAGCAAGTCGTTGCGCTCTTGGGTGGCGTTAGCAATATTGTAGGAGCGACCAATTGCGCCACGCGTCTGCGCGTTGAGGTCGCAGAACCTTCCGTTGTCGCAGACAACGCAGCCTTCGTCGCGGCGGGCGCCAAGGGCCTCATCATTACGGGCAAGACCGCCCAGGTGATTATTGGCATCTCCGTTCCCCGCGTTAAAGAGCATTTTGACCAGATCATGGGCCTCGAGCCGGGATTTGTGCCCACCACCTCGGCCTCCCCTGCCGCCAGCGCAGCCCATAAGCGCGGCGATATCTGCTTCTTCGATATCGACGGAACACTCGCCTGGCAAGACCCTCGAGTGGCACAAGAGCTTCCCGAGAGCGAGCGAGACCTCTCCCCCTATCCCAATGAAGCGGTCTCGCAAGCCATCCGTGATTTTGTCGCCAAGGGCAATATGGCGTTTATCTGCACAGGGCGCACGCTGAGCTGCATCCATCCAAAGCTGCTCGAGCTGCCCTGGACCGGCATCGTCTGCCTCGCGGGTGGCTATGTCGAACTTGAGGGACACGTGATTCGCGATTTGGCGATGACGCCCGGCATGCTGCAGCGCCTTGCTCCCATTCTTGAGCAATCGGACGAAGTGATTCGTTTTGAGGGACTCAATGGCGTCGTTCGCATGAGTGCCGATGCGCCCGACGCCCCGGGATACGCCCGCACCGTGGGCGATGCAATTACGCAGCTGCAACATTACAGCGCCTACAAGATCTTAATGTCCACGTCGCTTGCCAACCGCATCGCTCAGGATCAAGCGTTTGAGCCGCTGCTCTGCTTTAACGAGCTCGAGCTCGAAGTGACCGAGATTTCGCCTCGCGAATGCACCAAGCGCGAGGGTATCCAGTCCGTACTCGACGCCCTCGATCCCCACCACGGAACCGTATACGGCATCGGCGACGCCAGCAATGACGTCTCGCTGATGAACGCCGTCGACGTTGGCATCGCCATGGGCAACGCGCCGGACTTCCTCAAGGAAAAGGCCGACTATGTCACCGACAGCATCGACCACGACGGCGTCGTCACCGCGCTCGAACACTTTGGGCTTATCTAGCCAAGCCCCTACCGCACTTGCGGCCGCATGGACCAATCGTCTTCAACCGCCGCGCTCGACGCCCTAATGTGGCAATATGTTGTCTGCATAATGCAACGATGCAACCTATCAAAGAATGCGAGAACCCGTGTCCAGTCCGTTTACCAGCTTTTTAGCCCAGCACTTTGACCAGATTAACGACTATCTGGCCACGTTCTTTGACGGACAGGCGACTTCCGCCGATATCGAGCGCTACCTGTATACCCCGCTCTCGGCATTTACGGCAAACGCTGGCAAGCGCCACCGCCCGCTCATCTGCATGCTCGCCGCCACTGCGGTAGGCGGCAGCTTTGAGAGCGCCCGCAGCGCAGCAGCGGCCATCGAGCACTTTCAGTCGGGCGCACTCATCCACGACGACATCGCCGACAACGGGCAGATTCGTCGCGGCAAGCCCTGCATGCACCTTACCGAGGGCACCGGTCTTGCCATCAACTGCGGTGACCTGGCGCTCACCATGGTCACCAAGACGGTTCTCGACGACCCCACACTCAACGCAGACGTGAAGCTTCGCGTGCTCCACGAGCTTACCGAGATGATCGTCCGTACCATCGAGGGCCAGGCGCTCGACCTGGGCTGGGTCCGCGACGGGCGCTTTGACATTTCGGTCGACGATTATCTGGACATGGCGACGCACAAGACCGCGTACTACAGCGGAGCGACGCCGCTTGCCGCCGGAGCCATTATCGGCGGCGGCAGCGAAGAGCAGATTGAGGCACTGCGCGCCTTTGGGCTGCACACGGGCCTTGCCTTCCAGATTCAAGACGACCTGCTCAACTTGATCGGCACCAAGGAGGCCGCCAACAAGGACTTCCGCACCGATATCACCGAGGGCAAGCGCACCCTCGTTGCCGTGCATGCCCTGTCAGACGAGCGCTATCACGACGAGATCGAGGCAATCCTTTCCTCGGGCACCGAGGACCCTGCGCAGCTCGCACGCGCCGTGGAGATCTTCCAGGAGACCGGCTCCATCGATTACGCCCACACCTATGCGCTCGACCTGACCGCTAAGGCCAAGGCCGCTATCGAAGGCGTCGAGCTCGACCCGCATGCGCGCGAGCTCTTCCTCTCAATGGCAGATTTCTTTGTGGAGCGTCTTAACTAGCGGGGGTCATAAAACCTGTGGGCAGCGAGTTTGGGTACAAGTTGCTACACTATTGAGTGCATGTTTATAAATTGTCTCGCGTTGTCTATCCGACACACGCTCAAAATAGTACGAATGGTACGCCGAAAGGGGTTCGTTCATGGAACCTATTACCACGGGCATGCAGGGAGCAGCCGTCGAGGATGTTCAGTCCCGCCTTCTGCAGCTCGGCTATACAATCGATGACGCCGAGGTTGTCGACAAGCGCTTTGGCACCACCACCGAGCAGGCCGTCAGCACCTTCAGGCTCGACAGCGGCCTTGCTGCCGGTCATGCCGTCGATATCCCCTGTTGGAGCGCCCTGGTCGACGCCTCGTATAAGCTGGGCGACCGCACTCTGTATCTGCGCATGCCCAATTTCCATGGCGCCGATGTGCAGGCCCTGCAGCGCGCTCTCAACGTTTTGGGCTTTGCCTGTGGCGAAGACGACGGCTACTTTGGTCCGCATACCGAGGCCGCCCTGCAGCAGTTCCAGGAAAATGTCGGCCTGTTTGCCGACGGCATGGCCTTCCAGGACACCTACGCCTACATCAACCGCCTGCACCATGTGTGGGAGGGCAAGCCCTCGGTCACCGAAGCCGAGTCCCGCATCGGTTTTGCTCGCGCCGCCAACGTGCTCGAGCGCTTCCAGATCGCCGTTATCGGTGAGGACCCCATCGCACGCAGCGTTGCTTCGCGCATGTGGAACATCGCCACGGCAACGACCGACAACAGCGGCATGATGCTCTGCGACTCCGAGGTCCCAACCGACGTTGACCTGGCGCTCGAGATCGCAAGCGACGAGCTGCCCGCCGACGCCGCGCCACGCGCCACGATTGCCCTCGCCGAGTGCCACAACCTGGCCCAGCGCATCCGCACCGCCAATGTCGCCGCGCAGCAGAAGCCGGCTCGCATTCGCATTGAGCTCACGGGCATGACGCGCTACAACGGCACCTTCACGGCCAGCGACGCGCAGACGCTCGCCGTACGCCTACTCGACGGCGTTTGCGATGCCCTCGCAGATTAGGTAAACTAGACGAGTTGCTTTTGGGCAACACCACACATTGGGACGTAGTTCAACGGTAGAACTCCGGTTTTTGGTGCCGGCTGTTGGGGGTTCGAATCCCTCCGTCCCAGCCATTAAAACTGAGCGCCCTAAGCCCATAACAGCCCAGGGCGCTTTCTTGTGGGCAAGCGGAGGAATTCGAGCCCGCAAGGGTGCGGAGCTGAGGAAACGCGAAGCGTTTTCCAGCGCAGCACGCAAGGAGCGAAGCGACGCAGCGGGGCGCGGCCGCCGACCAGGCGGACGCGGAATCCCTCCGTCCCACACCAGCCAAGAGCCCCTCACGTCAAGCAAATCGAGCCAACGCCGCCAAGCGGAGGGATTCGAACCCGCAAGGGTGCGGAGCGATGCAGCGGGGCGCGGCCGCCGCAGGCAGACGCGGTGTCGGCACTTGGGGACGCTCCTAAGTGCCGGCATTATAGGAACGTCCCCAAGTGCCGGCTCGGGACTATTTTCGAGGACCCTCCGAAGGACTGTGGCCAAAAAACGGCAAATATGAGTACTGTTACCGTTGTAGCTACATTATTTTCGTTAATAAAAGAAGATCTTAATGAGATTTATTCGCATCAAGGTCTTCCTTTAATGAACACTTGAGGAGATACGGCAGCTTATCTGCTCGATCGACACGTCAAATCACCTTAAATGTGGTCAAAATTACTGCTACTAAAAGAGTATCAGTACTCATATTTGATGTTTTTTGGCCACGGCTCTTTATAGACGGTGGCGCGCGCAGACGTGGTGTAAGAGCGTCCCGAGGTCCGTCGCTGCAAGTC
>CABPXT010000011.1:0-23383 GCA_902461405.1 uncultured Collinsella sp. | reverse complement strand
TAACCCTAATAATTGGCTTCGTAGCCGTTGCCGTCGCCGGTGGGCTCTTCGTAGGAGTCCGAATCGCTCGAATCGCTTGAGTCATCGGAATCGTCAGAGCTGACCGATGAGGTTGCGGTACCGTTTGCGTAGTCGTCAGACGTGTTGTTGTTCAGGTCGCCGATCGTAGAGCTGGAACCGTCGGAAAGACCCATGGTGTTGGGACCCTTGGGATCCTTGCCGGCATCGACGCGCTCCATCATTTCCTTGAGCTCGTCCTCGTAGACAAAGACGTAGCTCACACCGTCGATCATGGTGCTGTCGTCGGCGTACGAGGGCAGGTTGGCCGAGTAGATACCGTCGACATCCATACCGCGCATGGCATTGACCGTAGCCACGATATCCTGAACGCTCATATCGGTTACGAGCATATCGGACAGCGAATTAACCAGGCCAAAGATCTTCGTGGCATCGAAGTTATTGAGAATCTGGTTGGCAAGGGCGCCAAGCACCTGACGCTGGTGGCGCATGCGCGTGTAATCGCCGTCGGCATAGGTGTAGCGGCAGCGGGCATAGGTAAGGGCGGTGGCACCGTCCATATGCTGCTGGCCAGCGGTAATCTTAATATCCAGGTGCTCGGGGTCGTCAACATCATCGGTTGCGTTAATGTCGATACCGCCAACCGAATCAATCAGCGCCTGCATACCGTCGAAGCTGACCTCGGCATAGTGGGAAATCTGAACACCGCACAGCTCGTTGACCGCCTCGACCATGGCCTCGGCGCCGCCAACGGTATGGCAGGCGTTGATCTTCATGGTCTCGCCCTTGTACTCGACCTTGGTGTCGCGCGGAACGGAAATGAGCGTCGCCTGCTTTTGCGTGGGGTCGATGCGTGCCAGGATAATCGAGTCGGCACGATACGTATCCTCGCCCGGACGGCCGTCGGTGCCAAGAAGCAGCACGTAGAACGGATCCTTTGCCTCATCGGTGTCAACCAGAACCCGACGCAGATTGTCGGTAATGACATTAGAATCGCCGAGCTTGCCCATAATGGTGGCAAACCACAGGCCGGCAGCGGTAGTGGCACTCAACAGCACGCCAAGCACGACAATGAGCGCGACGTGACGAATCGTGTGGCTACGACGACGTTGGCGAGCGCGCTCGGAATAGCGAGCCACGTTATCGCGACTGTAGATCTTGGCCTGCGCACCAGTTGAGGGTCTTCGGGTGGTGGTATCTGCGAGGGGCTTTTTATTAAACATAGGCAACCTGTATTAGTAGATGACGGGATCGGGGACGGTAGCATGCTCGACATGCGCGCCGAGCGCCTGCAGCTTTTCGACAAACTGCTCGTAGCCGCGCTTGATGTGATGGATAGCCGAAACCTCGGTCGTCCCGTCGGCGATCAAGCCCGCTACGACGAGGGCCGCTCCGCCGCGCAGATCGGGCGAGGTAACCTGTGCACCCGAGAAGCCCTTGACGCCATGAATCATGGCATGATGGCTCTCGATACGAATGTCGGCACCCATGCGCACCAGCTCAGAGGCAAACATAAAGCGATTCTCGAAGATGTTTTCGGTAATAACAGAACTGCCGTCGGCAAGGGCGGAGAGCACCATAATCTGCGCCTGCATGTCGGTCGGGAAACCGGGGAACGGAAGCGTCTGGATGTCGACCGGCTTGATACGCTCGGCACGGTTCACATGGACGCCATCCTCGACGCGCTCGCAGTCGATACCCATGAGCTCCATCTTCTTGAGCACCATGCCCAAGTGAATGGGGCAAAAGCCCGTGACATCGACACCGCGATCGTCGGCCATCAACGCACCGGCAACGATAAAGGTACCGGCCTCGATGCGGTCGCCCACCACGCGATGGGTAACGGGATGGAGCTCTTCCACGCCTTCGATAGTCACGACGGGCGTACCGGCGCCAACAATCTTGGCGCCCATCTCGTTGAGCATGTTAGCGAGATCGACGATCTCGGGCTCGCGGGCGGCATTGTCGATAACCGTGGTGCCCTGTGCGCGCACAGAGGCCATGATGAGGTTCTCGGTCGCACCGACGCTGGCAAACTCGAGCGTGACGGTGGTACCGCGCAGACCTTGGGGCGCATTAGCGTTGATGTAACCGTGGGCGGTATCGAACTCAACGCCCAGGGCCTCAAGACCAAGAATGTGCATATCGATCTTGCGAGCACCCAGGTTGCAGCCGCCCGGCATGGCAATTTTGGCGCGATGGAAGCGGCCCAGCAGGGGTCCCATGACCGCGGTGGAAGCGCGCATCTTGGCAACGAGCTCGTAGGGGGCCTCCCATGAATCGACCTGAGAGGTATCAATCTCGAGTGTGTGCTCGTCGAGAACATCGATCGTAGCGCCCATGCCCTTGAGCACCTTGCCCATCACGTGGACATCGGAAATATCGGGCACGTTCTGCAGCGTCGTCTTGCCCGGCGCCAGAAGCGTTGCCGCCATGAGTTTGAGCGCGGAGTTCTTGGCGCCCGAGACGGGCACGGAGCCTCCGATGGCGTGGCCACCCTCAACGCGGATAATATCCAAGGTCTACCCTTTCAAAAAGCATGCCCGGGGTGGCTGGGCCATCCCGGGCATGATGTGTTCGCAAATGGTCGAACGCTAAATCGTTTGACTATTGGGCAAGCTTGAGCTTACACCATGCGATTTCATTATAGAGGTAGGCGCGGCGTGCATCATCCTCCGACAAATTACCCAGCTTCTCTTCAAAACCTTGAATATCAGCTTTAAGCTTGTCGGCATCGACGGTCGCCAAATCGCAAGCGCGCTCGGCGAGAACGGTCACGACATCGTCCGCAACCTGGGCATAACCGCCGGCCACGGCAAACGTGTGGTCGACAGTGCCCATGGCCTTATCGGAAACGCGAACGTAGCCGCGGTCGATCGTGCAGATCTCGCTGGAGTGAGCAGGCAGGACGCCAAACTCGCCATCCGTGGACGGAATCGACACAAACGCAGCGTCGCCCTCATAGGCGCAGCTCACGGGGCACACGATGCGGATACGCATAACCTACTTCTCCCCCATCTTGCGGGCGCGCTCGCGCACGTCCTCAATCGTGGAAGCATAGCGGAAAGCCTGCTCGGGCAGGTCATCGGCCTTGCCGTCGACAATCTCGGCGAAAGAGCGGACGGTATCCTCGACGCGGACGTAGACACCGGGGTTGCCGGTGAACTTCTCGGCGACGTGGAAGGACTGCGAGAGGAACTGCTGAATCTTACGGGCACGGTTGACCGTAAGACGCTGCTCCTCGGACAGCTCGTCCATACCCAGAATGGCGATGATGTCCTGAAGGTCGGAGTACTCCTGCAGGAGCTCCTGGACCTTGACAGCGACACGGTAGTGCTCCTCGCCGACGATCGAGGGATCGAGAGCGTCGGAGGAAGACGCGAGCGGGTCGATAGCCGGGAACAGGCCGAGCGACGAAATGCTACGCGAAAGAACCGTGGTGGCGTCGAGGTGCGTAAACGTCGTGGCAGGCGCCGGGTCGGTCAGGTCGTCTGCGGGGACATAGACAGCCTGGACGGAGGTAATGGAGCCCGTCTTGGTCGAGGTAATGCGCTCCTGGAGGTCGCCCATCTCGGTTGCCAGCGTGGGCTGGTAACCAACGGCGGACGGCATACGGCCCAGCAGTGCGGAAACCTCGGAACCTGCCTGGGAGAAGCGGAAGATGTTGTCGATGAACAGCAGAACGTCCTGGCCACGATCACGGAAATACTCAGCGGTGGTAAGGCCGGCCAGACCGATGCGCAGACGCGCTCCGGGCGGCTCGTTCATCTGACCATAGACCAAGCAGGTCTTGTCGATAACGCCAGACTCGCTCATCTCGAGGAACAGGTCGGTGCCCTCGCGGGTACGCTCGCCGACGCCGGTGAACACCGAGGTGCCGCCGTGCTCCTGGGCGAGGTTGTTGATGAGCTCCTGAATCAAAACGGTCTTGCCGACGCCGGCGCCGCCGAACAGGCCTGTCTTGCCGCCACGGATGTAGGGCTCGAGCAGGTCGACGGCCTTGATGCCGGTCTCGAAGATCTCGGTCTTGGTGGTGAGCTCGTCGAAACGGGGCGCTGCATGGTGGATGGGGTAGAACTCCTCCACCTCGGGCATGGGCTTGCCGTCGACGGGCTTGCCCATGACGTTCCAAATACGGCCGAGCGTCTTGGGGCCAACGGGCATCTTCATGGGCTCACCGGTATCGGTGGCGATGAGGCCGCGCTGCAGGCCGTCGGTCGAGGACATGGCGACCGTGCGGACGACGCCGCCCGGAAGCTGGCTCTCGACCTCGAGGATCGTGCTCAGATGACCGATCGGGGTCTCGGCCTCGACCGTGAGCGCGTTGTAGATCGGGGGCACCGCACCGTCAAACTTGACGTCGACGACAGGACCGATGATTCGCACGATGCGACCATCACCGGCAGTCGTCTTCTTGGTGGCTTCCTCGACCGCAAGCTTTACGGTGTTATTAGCCATTACTGTTCCTCCAATGCTGAGGCTCCGCCGACGATCTCGTTAATCTCGGTCGTGATCGAAGCCTGGCGCACGCGACTATACGTGCGGGTAAGGGTCGAGATGATCGCGGTGGCGTTTTCCGTCGCGGAGTGCATGGCCTTGCGGCGTGCACCCTGCTCGGCAGCCGCCGAATCGATCAGGGCCTGGTAGATGACCGTCAGGATATAAGACGGCACAAGCTTGCCGAGAACATGCTCGGGAGAGGGCACGAACTCGAACGTGGACGAGATGCGCTTAGGGGCGTCGGTCTCGTTCTTACGCGGACCGTGGGCCATAGCGATCATCTCGGGGTCGAGCGGCAACAGATGCTCGACGCGAAGCTCCTGATCCACGCGGTTCTTGGCGTGGTGGTAGACAAGCTCGACACGGTCAAGCTCACCGGCACGATACGCATCGCAGATATGAGAGGAGATCATGCGGGCCTGATTGAAATCGGGCTCAGAGGAGTTGCCCTCAAAGTGCATGACGACGTTTGCGCGGTCACGGAAATACGTGGCCGGCTTACGCCCGCACGCGATGATCTCGCACTCGATGCCGTCGTTCGCCCAAGAAGCGGCGAGCTTTTCGGCCGTGCGCTCCACCGTCGTATTGAAACCGCCGGCAAGGCCGCGGTCCGAGGCAATAACGACAATCAGGCCATGCTTGACGCTCTCATGCTTCTGCAGCATGGGATCGGTGCCCGAACAGGAGGCGTCGCCGGCGACCGTCAACATGACGTCGGTCAGCGCCTCCTTATAGGGCTCGGCCTGCTTGGAGCGATCGAGGGCACGACGGATCTTGGCCGTAGAGACCATCTCCATCGTGCGCGTGATCTGCTTGGTCGTGGTAACCGAGGAGATTCGCTTCTTAATGTCGCGAAGGTTGGCCATGGGGCTTAGTTCTCCTCTGATCCAGAAACATCCGAATGGTGCTTGGCCATAAACTGCTGCTTGAAGTCGCCGATGACGCGCAAGAGCTCAGCCTTAGTGTCATCATCGATCTTCTTGGCGCGAACCTTGTCGAGCAGCGAGCCAAAGCCATTGTCCATGTACTCGATGAGCTCGGCGCGGAAAGGCAGCACGTCGGCGATCTCCAGGTCATCCAGGAAGCCCTCGTTGCCAGCGAACAGCGTAACGATCTGCTCGCCAACCTCAAACGGCTTGTAACGCGGCTGCTTAAGGAGCTCAGTCATGCGAGCGCCGTGGGTAAGCTGCTTTTGCGTGGCCTCGTCGAGGTCAGAGCCGAACTGCGTAAAGCCGGCGAGCTCCTGGTACGAAGCAAGGTCCAGACGGAGGTTGCCGGCGACCTGCTTCATGGCCTTGGTCTGTGCGTCGCCACCGACGCGGGACACGGAAATGCCCACGTCGACTGCCGGGCGCTGGCCCTGGAAGAAGAGCTCGGACTGCAGGTAGATCTGACCATCGGTAATGGAAATGACGTTGGTCGGAATGTAGGCCGAGACGTCGCCGTCCTGGGTCTCGATGATCGGAAGAGCCGTCATGGAGCCATAACCGTTCTTCTTGGACATCTTGACGGCACGCTCGAGCAGACGAGAGTGCAGGTAGAAGATGTCGCCAGGATAGGCCTCGCGTCCGGGCGGACGATGCAGCGTCAGCGACATCTGACGGTAAGCCACAGCCTGCTTGGACAGGTCGTCGTAGATGACGAGCACGTGGCCGCCGGGGTTGGTCTCGCTGGCGGGCTTGCCATCCTCGCCGTTGTACATGAAGAACTCGCCGATAGCGGCACCGGCCATAGGCGCGATGTACTGCATAGGGGCGGAATCGGCAGCGGTGGCCGAAACGATGATGGTGTAGTCGAGCGCACCGTGCTGAGCGAGGGTCTCGCGGATGTTGGCAACCGTGGAGGCCTTCTGGCCGATGGCGACATAGATGCAGACCATGCCCTTGCCGCGCTGGTTGAGGATAGCGTCGATGGCGATGGCGGTCTTACCGGTCTTACGGTCGCCGATGATGAGCTCACGCTGACCGCGGCCAATAGGCACCATGGAGTCGATAGCGAGCAGACCGGTCTGAACCGGCTCGCACACCGGGGTACGGTCGATGACGCCGGGGGCCTTGAACTCGATAGGACGACGGTGCGTGGCGACGATGTCGCCCAGGCCGTCGATGGGCTGGCCGAGCGGATTGACGACGCGGCCGAGCATGGCACGGCTCACGGGGATATCCATAATGCGGCCAGTGGTGCGGCACTCGTCGCCTTCCTTGATGGAGTCGACGGCACCGAACAGAACGGCACCGACCTCGTCACGGTCAAGGTTCTGGGCAAGGCCGAAGACGGTCTCACCGGTATCGGAGCTCTTGAACTCCAGAAGCTCGCCTGCCATGGCGCTCTTTAGGCCGGAGACGCGCGCGATGCCGTCGCCTACCTCGTCGACCGTTGAAACCTCATGCGTATCGACCGTCGCGGAGAGGCCCGTGAGCTGCTCCTGCAGTTTCTTGGCGATATCCTGGGCATTGAGGGTTTCGGACATTAGGCTTCACCTCCGTACGAATTAGCAGAGTTTGCGAGGGTCTCCTGCGCGACGCGCAGCTGCGTCTTGACGGAAATGTCACGACGCTCGCCGCGGGCCTCGAGCACCAAGCCGCCCACGATAGACGGGTCGACCTGCTCGATAAGGAATACCTTGCGACCGAAGTCCTGCTCGCATTTCTTAGTGATGGTTTGACGCAGCTCATCGTCGAGCGGGATCGCCGTGGTGACGGTCACGCCCACTACATCCTCGTCTTCCTCGGCAACATACTTAAAGGCAGCTGCCACCTTGGGAAGAAGGTCGAGCTGGTCGCGCTTGGACATGGTGTCGAGCACGGCGATGATCTCGGGGCTGGCAGAAGCCAGACGCTCGATCATCTCGAGATCCTCGAACACATGGTTCTCGGCCTTAGCGGCTTCCAGAAGGGAGCGCGCGTAGGTCTCGAGCACCTTGTCCTGATAGCGGCTAGTCGGCATTCAGGCTACCTGCTTCCTGGATGTAGCGCTCGATGAGCTTCTTCTGCTCGGTCTCGTCCTCGAGTGCCTCGCCCACGATCTTGGTGGCGACGGCAACGGACAGGTCGGCGATGGAGCTCGCGGCACCGGCGTAGATGGACTTGCGCTCGTCCTCGACGGTCGTATGGGCCTTGGCGATGATCTCCTCGGCCTCCTTGTGAGCAGCCTCGATGATACGGGCGCGCTCGGACTCGGCGTCCTTACGGGCCTCGAGAACGATGTCGGCAGCCTGACGACGGGCGTCGGTGACGATCGAGTCGGACTCAGCGCGCTTGGCGATAGCCTCCTGCTTGGTCTTCTCGGCCTCGTCGAGGCTCTCCTCGATCTTCTTGCCGCGCTCCTCCATGGTTTTCATGATGCCCGGCAGGGCAACCTTGGCCAGCACGATCCAGATAATCAGGAAGGCGATAAGCGCCGGGATGAACTCCGCCATCTTAGGGATGAGGATGTCCGCACCGGCAGCGCCGTCCTCAGCGAACGCGGAAACCGGCATGAGCAGCGCGGCCGCGGACGCGGAGAGTGCGATCGCGCTCTTCTGGGATGAAAGATTCATACTTGACGCTCCGTGCTATTTAACGATCAGCGCGACAACGAAGCCGATCAGAGCCAGAGCCTCGCCGAAGGCGGAGCCCATGATGAAGACGGTGAACACGCGGCCCTGGACCTCAGGCTGACGGGCCATAGCACCCGTAGCACCCAGAGCAGACAGGCCGATAGCAAGACCAGCGCCGATAACACCGAGACCGTAACCGATAACTCCCACGATTCCTCCTTTGTCGTGCGTGTCTTATTTCACGCAGGATAACCTTTTTATAACTGCCGGGCTCCATGGGTACGGGCACCGGCGGTTTAACGAATTGCCTTACCTTTAAGGCGCGAACGGAAGGCTACTCCTCCTCCGCGACCTCCTCTGCCTCGGAGACATACACGGCGGTAAGGACCGTGAAGACGTAAGCCTGGATGGCGCCGACCACAAGCTCGATCGCATAGATCAGGATGAGGATGGCAAGCCAGGCCAGCGAAGGCAGGGCGCCGACGGCGTGGGCCGCGGAAACCTGCTGAAGCAGCGGCTGCATGAACATGCTCGCCATGATGGCGAACGAGCCCATGACCACGTGTCCTGCGAACATGTTGCAGAACAGACGGACGGCGAGCGTGATGAGACGCAGGAAGGTCGAGAAAAGCTCGACGACCCACACGAGCACGTTCATCGGGAAGCTCACGCCCTGCGGGGCGAGGCTCTTGATGTAGCCGATCACGCCGTGAGCCTTGCATCCGTAGTAGATGAAGTACACGAAGGCGAAGATGGCGAGCGCGGCGGTGGAGCCGATTGCGCCGGTGCCGGGCTTCATTCCCGGAATCAGGCCGATCATGTTATTGATCAGAATGAACAGGAAAAGCGAGCACAGGAACGGGAAGTGCTTCTTCCAGTTCTCACCCACGACGCCCTTGCCGATATCGTTCTCGACGTACTCGATGATGTACTCGAAACCGTTGACGAAGAAGCCCTTGGGGACCAGGGTCTGCTTCTTCTTGAACACGGCCAGGACGATCAGGAGCACGATCGTGGAGACGATCAGCCAAAACGAGTACTGCGTGATGCCGCAGCTCAGATCGCCCACGACAGGGGTGGAGCTGAACTCGCTGACCAGATGATTAATCTCATCAGGCAGCTTTTCAAAAATTTCCACGACTTACCTTTCGACCTCATGAGGATCTCGCAGCGCCTTGACGACACGAACCGTGCAGGCAGCCATAAAGGCCACGAAGCCGATCGCCTCGCCCAGGAGGAACATGCGAAATGCCTCTCCGAACAACACAAACACAACCAAGGTAAAGACGAGCAGGGCGATTGCCGAGGCCGCCAGACTCACCATACCCTTGAGCATGTCCGCATTCTGCTTATCGTCAAGAACCGGCTTGAGCGTAAAGACAAAGGGAAGGAAGGCAATTGCGCCCGCGATGGCGCCTGCAACGATAGCGAGCAGATCGGCTATCTGAAACACTGGCGTCCTCACTTTCCTTTTTTAACGCTTCCCAGAACAGTTCCCGCCAAACATTGGTGACTATTGTACGAGCCAATCGCTAAAGTACAACCGAAAAAGCATCGGTTAATACGCACCTGTTCGTTTTCTTAAGACCTTCTTTATGCCGCAGGTAGGTAATACGTTTTTCTCGAACCCCTCTAGGCTAAACGTCCGTTAACAGGAGTGCGCGTGGACGTCTTTTGCTCGCCCGCGCGCACCATTTCTTCGTATTTGTGACCGTAGCCGACAAGGCCCGACAACTAGAGCGTGCCGTAGATGCGGTCGCCGGCGTCGCCCAGGCCGGGAACGATGTAGGCGGCCTCGTTGAGATGGTCATCGATGGCGCACGTATAAATATGTACGTCAGGATCCTTCTCGGTCAGCGACTTGAGGCCCTCGGGCGCGGCGACGATGCACAGCATGCGGATGTCCTTGACACCGCGCTCGCGCAGGTAGCTGATAGCCATCTCGGCCGAACCGCCCGTGGCGAGCATGGGGTCGACAACCAGGCAGATACGCTGGTCGATATCCTTGGGCATCTTGCAGTAATACTCGTGCGGCTCGTGGGTGACCTCGTCGCGCTCCATGCCGATGTGGCCCACGCGAGCGGAGGGCACCAGGTCGAGGATGCCGTCGACCATGCCAAGGCCCGCACGCAGGATGGGCACGATGGCGAGTTTCTTGCCGGCGAGCTGCTTAAACGTTGCGGTGGTGATAGGGGTCTCGACCTCGACGTCTTCCATAGGCAGGTCGCGCATGGCCTCGTAGCCGTCAAAAAGCGCGAGTTCGCGCACGAGCTGACGGAACTGGTTGGTGCCGGTGTTTTTGTCGCGCAGGATCGACAGCTTGTGCTGGACGAGCGGGTGATCGACAAGCGTCACACGGGACGCATCGTAGGTGACGGTCATGGGTTGATTGCCCCTTTCGTTGCGGCCGCAAAACGGCCTTGCTGACAAGGCGCGCAGCAATGTTGCCGCCGCACGCCATGCATTAGTTTAGCGTTTTGTTGTATCGAGCAGCCCATCGCAGCCCTACTGTGAGGTGCTGAGCGAGCGCCTGACTGCATCACGCCAGCCCGCAAGGTTTTGCTCGCGGCGCTCGGCGGACATGTGGGGAAGGAAGGTCCTAACGATCTGGGCATTTTGCTCCAGCTCTTCCAGGTCTTCCCAATAGCCGACGGCAAGACCCGCCAAGTACGCGGCACCGATTGCCGTGGTCTCCACCGTCTCGCATTGCAGCACGGGGATATCCAGCAGGTCGGCCTGGAATTGCATGATGAACTCGTTGCGCGAGGCACCGCCATCGACAGACAGGCGCTCAATCGAAAGCCCCACGTCCTGCTCCATGGCGCGCAGCACGTCGTAGCTCTGATATGCCATGGATTCGCAGGCGGCACGTACGATGGTCGCACGGCTCGAGGCGCCGGTCAGACCGCACACGATACCGCGAGCATGCGGGTCCCACCAGGGAGCACCCAAACCCGCAAAGGCGGGAACGAAGTAGCAGCCCTCGTTGTCGCTAATCGAAGCGGCGAGTTGTGCCGACTCGCTCACGCTCGAGATGATGCCCATGTTGTTGCGAAGCCAGTTCATCGTTGAGCCGGCGGCAAAAATAGAGCCCTCGAGCGCATAGCTGACTTTGCCGTCCGCAGCGATACCGATGGTGGAGACCAGGCCATTCTTGGATTCGACGATCTCGTCGCCGGTGTTCATGAGCATAAAGCAACCCGTGCCATAGGTGTTTTTGGTCTGGCCGGGACGGAAACAGCAGTGGCCGAACAGCGACGCCTGTTGGTCACCCGCCACGCCCATGATGGGCGGCATGTTGGTCATGATGTCGCTCGCGACGCGGCCGTAGTCGCCCGAGCTCCAGCGAACCTCGGGCATCATGGAACGTGGAACGTCAAAGAGTGCCAGCAGGTCGTCGTCCCAATCGAGCGTATGGATATTAAAGAGTGCCGTGCGGCTGGCATTGGTGTAGTCGGTGGCAAAGACCTGGCCGCCGGTGAGGTTGTAGATGAGCCAGGTGTCGATGGTGCCAAACATGAGGTCGCCCGCCGCCGCGCTTTCGCGTGCGCCGTCGACGTTGTCGAGAATCCACTGCACCTTGGAGGCCGAGAAATACGGGTCGAGCGTGAGTCCCGTGCGGGAGCGCACCAGCCCTTCTGCGCCCTGCTCGACAAGCTCGTCGATCAGAGGTGCGGTACGGCGGCACTGCCATACGATAGCGTTATAGATCGGCTGACCGCTCACACGGTCCCAGACCACCGTGGTCTCGCGCTGGTTGGAGATGCCGATGGCGGCAATGCGGTCGGAGTGGATACCGCTCTTAAACTGGACTTCCATCATGACGGCGATCTGGCTAGCAAGGACCGCCATGGGGTCTTGCTCCACCCAGCCGGGACGCGGGAAGCTGGTTTTGACGCTGCGACGTGCCTGCGCGACGATGCATCCGTACTCGTCGACGATGGTCGCAAGTACCGAGGTGGTGCCGCAGTCGAGCGCCATGATGTAGGAACCGCCAAAGTCAAACGAGGCATCTTCCATGCCCAGGCTGCCCAGATTCAACGACATCGCTTAAACCTTTCTATTGCATCGGGTCGGACAGGACCCGTTCGATCTCTGATGCGGGAAGTGCGCCTTGGCGCAGGATCTGGAGCTCGCCGTGCTGAAACGACACGATGGTCGAGGCGTCGCGACACGGGGTCTCACCGGCGTCGACGGCAACATCGACCCCCTCCAGGATGCGACCCTCCACCGTGATAAAACTTGCCGGCGCGGGCGCGCCATGCGTGTTGGCGCTGGTGCAGGCAAGGGGGCTGCCACAGGCGCGAATGAGCGCCTGCACCACGGGCGAGGCCGAAGCGCGAAGTGCCACCGTGTCGTCGGCAGCGCGCATAAAGGTCGGCACGCAGGGGGCTGCCTTGACCACGATAGTCAGGGCTCCCGGCCAGCATCGTCGCGCGAGTATGCGGGCATCTTCCGGGATATCCACGCCATAGCGGTCGAGTGCTTCGACGCCATCGACCAGCCAAGCGACGGTTTGCGTGAGTTCACGTTGCTTGAGAGTGAAGATACGGCGATAGCCGGTGCCGAGCGCAGGAACTGCGGCGCCATTGACGGCAGCCTGCGGATCGCGCGGCCACGATGGGAATTCGCTTGTATCTTGGGGCACGGCGTCCGAGAAGGCGTTGACTGCCACGGCGACACCGTAGACGGTCTCGGTCGGGATCAAAGCCAGGCCGCCGCGGCCGAGCACCTCGGCCGTGCGCTCGACGGCAAGCCGATGCGGCTCGCGCGTTCCCTCGTATACCCGATAGACCGTCTGCATGTGTATGCCAGCCCCTTACGCTCTGGTGCAAGTTTGTTTACTGTGGGGCATTCTCGCACGAAACGTTCAACCTATTTGCCCAGAGCGCATGTTGGTTTGGTGAGCGGCTCTAGTAGTCGGTGAAAGTGAGGGGGTTATTGGACTGCGATGAACTTCTTTGGCCTGCCGGCGTGGCGTTCTTGGGCGGCGTAGCGCTCGATGCTGTCTATCGTTATCATCCGACGGCCGTCGACGAGTTCAACATCGAGCTTTCCGGCTTTGACCAGCGCGGTAATCCGCGGAGCGGAGACTTTGAGGTCCAGCGCTGCGTCTTTAAATGTTCGGCACGCCGCTTCCCGAGCGTCCTCGTGGTCGATTTCGACTGAAAGGGCCACGACCTCGGCCGAGCGTTCGTACCCTGCCGGAGTCAAACCGTTGTTGAGGTCGTCGGCCAAAAACGCCATCAGTGCCTCGGTAGCATGGGCAATCGCTTCTTCGCGCGTATCGCCATCGGCAAAGGCGCCGGGAATCTGCGGGAAGCTAGCGCAGTAACCGTCGTCTTCTTTTATGAGAACGCAGTCATAGGTAAATCGCTGCCTCATTTTGCCTCCAACTACCATCCAGCTTGGCGACGAATACTTGCCCACGTGCCCTTCTTTGGTCGATCACCACCAGAGCCGTTCACGGTGACAACACGGTCACCAGAAACATACTTAGCATGACTACCGACTTGCGCGACCTTCACGAATCCATCGTGCTTGAGTAGGGCAATGATTTCCCGAAAGGTAGGAGGTTGCATGGGCCGACCTCTTTCAGCCGTCCTAATTATAAACTAGTTTATAATTTTTGCTAACCAGTTAATAAATATTACTGGCGCTGTTTGGGCTCGGTGACGATGGCTCGGACGATGCGGGGGCGATCGGTGAGGTCGTGGACGATGCGCACGTCCGACAGACCCGCTTGGCGGCAGAGCTCGGCCGCAGCGTCGAGCGCGCCCTCGTAGAGCTCGCAGGCAAACAGGCCGCCGGCGCGCAACATGTAGGGCGCCGCGTTGAGCAGGCGGCGGAAGATATCGAGGCCGTCGGCACCGCCCTCGAGCGCCAGATCGGGCTCAAAGTCCTTGACCTCGTGCGGCAGCGAGCGCATGACATCGGTGGGGATGTAGGGCGGGTTGGAGACGAGTACGTCAAAGGTGCCCCACTCTTCACGGGGAATGGAGCTCACCAGGTTCGTGAGGCTGAAGGCGACCTCGTCGGACGTGAGGCCAAGCGCATCGCGGTTTTTGGTAGCAAGGTCGATGGCGCGCGGCTCGATATCGGTAGCAGTGCAGGTAACGTGGCCGCGGCGCTCCCAGGCAAGGGAGAGCGAAATGCAGCCCGTGCCGCAGCCGACCTCGAGAACGCGGGCAGTGCGGGGCTCGGCTGGGGCAGATACGTTGGCCTCGGCGGCATCTTGCGCGGGAGTCGCCTGTTGGTCGTTGTCCTCAATGGCGATGCCGTATTCGTCGAGCTCGGGCTCGGTGGTTTCCATGGCCTCTGCTTCTGCCGCTTCGGCTTTTGCCGCCTGCGCGGCGGCTTCCTCGGCCTCGCGATCGGCAAGCTCCTCGGCATAGGCGCGGCTACCGAGCACGTCGCTACCCAGCGCAGCCTCATCGGCGGCCGTCAGGTTGGCGGCACGGCGCTCGGCGGCCGCGCGTTCGTCAGCCAGCGCCGCCTCGGCTTTGCGGGCCTGCTCGACCTCATCGTTCCAAGGCAGCTCCACGCGCTGGCGGGCGGCGGCCTCGGGGCTCAGCACCTCGGCATCCAGATAGTTCAGAACTTCTTCGACGAGCATCTCGGTCTCGGGGCGCGGGATGAGCACACCGGGGGCGCACGCGACGTCGATCATGCGAAACTGCGTGCTACCGGTGATGTACTGCAGCGGCTCGCCCTTCGCGCGACGGACGACCGCCGCGTGCATGGTCTCGAGCTGCGCTGCGTCGAGCGTCTCGTCCATGCGCATATATAAGTCGATACGCGCCAGACCCGTAGCTGCGCACAGCAGCCACTCGGCAGAAAGACGGGGGTGCTCCTCGCCGCGCTCGGCCAGGTACTCCTTGGTCCACTCGAGACAACGCTTGATGGTCCAGATCTCGTTTGCCATGGGGTCCTCCCCTCTTAAGCGCCGGGCGGCGCGCGAATGTCGGAGCAGATTGTAAGCGAGGCCAGCGCTTGGCAAGGGACGATTGAAGGCGATTATCGAGAATCAGCCCAGAATTTTGCTTGGAGCCCACCTGAAGTGTTCATTCGTCGACGTCTAAATCTGCATTCGTCAAGCTTTTGGCAAGGTTGCCCCAAAACTGACCAATATCTAACCAAGAACTTGTCACATCGCTTGACGCGCGACCCATCAAAAATCGCTCCGCGACTTCTCGGACGCTTTTTCGAGCAATATTTTCGATAGCGGATATATGCCGTCAATTGCCTTAAGCAGGTAAGCAGCTCAAATGCCATCACAGCCGACTGAATAAAATATCAAGGCAATGTCACCAATGACTCCCTACGGATCATTTGACAACCAAGGAAACGCCGATGTTTTGGCAATGTCAGCGAGCGCCGCCCAGGGCGAACAAGTTGGCATGAAAAAGGCAGGGCATAGACCTTCTGGTCATGCCTTGCCTTTTGAATGACAAATTGTCGCCCTGGGCGGCGCGCAGCGTCAACCGGTCCGCCGTTCGGTAGAACGGCGGAACTTAAACTGCCTGTGCCAGCTTCTCGGCTCGCTCGGCGGCGGCGAGTGCCTCGATGACGGTGCCGAGCTGGTCGCCCAGGAGGACGCCGTTGTAGGTGGAGTTGAAACCGATGCGGTGATCGGTCACGCGGTCCTGGGGCTGGTTGTAGGTACGAATCTTCTCGGAACGGTTGCCGTGGCCGATCTGGCTCTGGCGCTCGGCACCGAGCTCAGCCTGCTGCTTCTCGAGCTCCATCTCGTACAGACGGGCGCGCAGCATCTGCATGCAGACCTCGCGGTTCTGGATCTGGGAACGCTGCTCCTGCGACTGCACCACGGTGTTGGTGGGCAGGTGGGTGATGCGCACGGCGGAGTAGGTGGTGTTAACGCACTGACCGCCAGGGCCGGAGGCGCAGTAGGTATCGATGCGCAGGTCGGACTGGTTGATCTGAACGTCGATCTCCTCGGCCTCGGGAAGCACGGCGACGGTTGCCGTGGAGGTCTGGATGCGACCCTGGGACTCGGTCTTGGGGACGCGCTGGACACGGTGCACGCCGGACTCGAACTTCATGACGGAGTAGACGCGGTCGCCCTCGACCTTGAACTCGATGGACTTAAAGCCACCGGCCTCGCTGGGGCTGGAGTCGAGCACGGTGGTCTTCCAGCCGCGCGACTCGCAGAAGCGCTGATACATCTTGTACAGGTCGCCGGCAAAGATGGCCGCCTCGTCGCCACCGGCGGCGGAGCGGATCTCGACGATGGTGTTCTTGTCGTCGTTGGGGTCGCTCGGGATGAGCATGTACTTGATGTCTTCCTCGAGCTGGGGAAGCTTGGCCTCGTTTTCGGAGATGTCCATCTGGAGCATCTCCTTCTCATCGGCATCGGTGGTATCGTGGAGCATCTCCTTGGCGGCCTCGATGTCATCGAGCGCGCCGATGTACTCACGCGAAGCGGCGATGAGGTCGGACTGGTGCGCGTACTCCTTGTTGAGACGCGTGAACTCCTTGATATCAGAGGCGACGGCCGGGTCGGAGAGCTTCTTCTCGAGCTCCTCGTAGGCCTTGATAATCTTTTCGAGCTTGTCGCGCATGGCGGGACTCCTTTATATGCGTGAAGGTGAAAATCGGCAGAGTTGATGGGGCGCGCGGCGCCACTACGGGGGTAAGCCCGGCTAGAACATGTCGATCTTCAGATACATGCGCATCCCTTCGCGTATGGGGTACATAGTTGCGGTCTAACCCATACATGATAGCGTGCGCAGGCAAACCTGCATATAACCCGCACGGAATGATTGGACGCAGCCATTGGGGACGTTCCTTAACGACTAGTCGTTTGAGAACGTCCCCAACGGCTAACAAAGGGACTGTCGCTTTATCACATTCTAGAGCGTTTGGAGTAGAGCGACGAGGAAGCGGATGCCCTGGAGGTAGGCACGGCGGGTGATGCGCTCGTTGGTGCCGTGGACGCCGCGATCACACTCGTCGTCATCAACCACAAAGGCCGAGAAGCGAATGCACTCAGGGCAAATACGCTGGTAGTTGGCAGCGTCGGTCGCACCGATCACGGTCGAGGGCACAATTGCCACCGGCTCGAATAATCCGTTTTCCTCCGTCCCCAAAGGCTCACGGAAATAGTGGGCGGCGATGGCACGGACGGCCTCGAGCCCCGGCCCGCCGACACGCGGAGACGGCGAAGGCTCGGAGCTGCCGGGGCCGAGTTCGACCTCCACGCGCCCGGCAAGGCCCGCCGCGGCAACGGCCTCGCGGCAGCGAGTAGCGACATCGGCCACGCTCGTGCCCTCGAGCATGCGGAAGTTGATGTTGGCCCACATATCCTGCGGCATTACGTTGGCGCCGGTGCTGCCACCCTCGATCTGCGTGGGCGCGCAGGTAGTCGTCACCAGCGGATAGAGCTTTTTGCTGGCGAGGCAATCACGGACAATGGCGTCCCCGTTGGCGGCAATTTCATCGGCCGTGTAGAGCCCCAACTCGACGAGTTGGGCGGCAAGCGGATCGGTCACGCGCGTCGGCCACTCGATATCGCAGATTGCGGTGATGGCACGGCTGAGCACCTCAAGCGACGTGCCGCCGTAGGGGTTGGAAGAATGCCCGCCCGCGCTCTTTGTCTTGAGCACAATGTCGGCATAACCTTTCTCAGCCAGGTCAGCGTGCATGAGCCAACCCTCGCCCGCGCTATACTCGGCAGCCGGAACGATGCGGTAGTCACCCTCGTCGATCAGGTACTCAAGCTCAATGCCGCGCCCCTTGAGCGCACGGCCGATGGCGCCTGCTCCGTACTGCGTAGTCTCCTCGTCCTGGCCAAAGGCCAGGAGCAGCGTGCGCTCGTGCTGCCAACCGTGCGCCAGCGCATACTCGACAGCCTCGAGAATGCCTGCGACCTGATCCTTCATGTCGATCGCGCCGCGGCCCCAGATGTAGGTATCGTCCACGTGCCCGCTAAAGGGGGCATGTGTCCAGTCGGCCTCGGTATCCGGCACCACGGGGACCACGTCCATATGGCCCATGAGCATGACGGGTTTGAGGGCGGGGTCGGAACCGCCAAGCGTCACCAGCAGCGAATGATCGATAAGCTCAACCTCGCCCGCCGCAAACACGCGCGGCCAGGCCTGCTGCATATAGGCGCGCAGGTCATCGAAGGGCTGCCAGTCCACCGCCTCGGCATCCATGCTCGAGACGGTCGGAAACGACAGCACGCGGCCCAAACGCTCGTACGCGCCGACCTCGTCTATATCGGCAAAATCGTCCTCATGCGCAAAGAAGCGCCAAACCTCGGCCATGACATCCTTTCGATTGTGATGACGAGGGCCGCCCCACCGGAGCGGCCCTGCCACATAAGCGTTTGCGGTCGGTTATTTGTCCTCGAGATAACGCGAGAGGAACTCGCGGGTGCGCTGGTGCTTGGGGTTGCCAAAGAGCTCGGCCGGCGCGGCATCCTCGAGCACCACGCCCTTGTCCATAAAGACCACGCGATCGGACACCGTGCGTGCAAAGGCCATCTCGTGCGTGACGACGACCATGGTCATGCCGTCGGCAGCGAGCTTGCGCATGACCTCGAGCACCTCTCCCACGAGCGCGGGGGCGAGTGCGGAGGTCGGCTCGTCGAACAGCATGATCTGCGGATTCATGCATAGGGCACGAGCGATGGCCACGCGTTGTTTTTGACCACCGGACAGGCGACCCACGGCGGCGTGCGCGAACTTTTCGAGTCCCACGCTCGTCAGATGCTCCATCGCAATTTTTTCAGCCTCGGCCTTGCCCATCTTTTTGAGCGTGACGGGCGCGAGCGTACAGTTGTCGAGCACGTCCATGTTGTTGAACAGGTTAAAGCCCTGGAACACCATGCCGATGTCCTCACGCAGCTTGTTAATGTTGCAGCGCTCGGCCGTGAGGTCCTGGCCATGGAACCAGATATGACCCGCGTCCGGGGTCTCGAGCAGGTTGAGGCAGCGCAGAAAGGTCGATTTGCCCGAACCCGAAGCGCCGATGATGGTAACGACCTCACCGGGATTGACAGCGAGGTCGATGCCCTTGAGCACCTCGAGCGAACCGAAGCTCTTGCGCAGGCCCTCGACGCGGATGAGCGGCTCTTTAGTTTGTGCGGCGGCCACAGCGCCGGTGGTAGTGGTATCTGCCATGATGATTCTCCTCGTCTTGCGCCTAGTTGGAGCTGGGCAGCGTTGCCGGGGCCTCGGCGCCAAGCTTTTTGCCAAAGGCCTCGAGCAGGCGGCTCGCCACGAGCGTCAGGATCAGGTAGACCACGAGCGCCACGCAGTAGACCTCCATCTGGCGGTAGTACACGCCGGCGACAGTGGTGGTGGCGTACATGAGGTCAAACACGCCGATAACCGAAAGCACCGACGAATCCTTGATGTTGATGATGAGCTCGTTGGTGAGCGCCGGAATCGCGTTTTTAATGCCCTGGGGGAACACGACCTTGCGCATGGCTTGCCACTGCGACAGGCCCAGCGAGCGCGCCGCCTCGGCCTGGCCGGGATCGATGGACTCGATGCCGCCGCGCAGGACCTCCATCATGTAGGCGGTGGAGTTGAGCGAGATGGTGACGAGGCCAGCGGTGAAGGTACTCCAAATCTGGTTGGCCTGGGCAGTCTCGAAGCCCATGCCGCGCAAAACAGTGAAGCCCGCGTAATAGATGAGCAGGCCCTGGACCATCATGGGCGTGCCGCGCACGATGGTGGAGTAGACGGTCGCAAAGCCGCGGCCGATGCTCTTAAAGAAGCGCACCAGATCGTTATCCACGCGGTCGAACGTCTGAATACGCAGGAACACAAAGAGCAGCGCCAGGAAAAAGGCGATGACGGTGCCGAAGGTGGCAAGCGCGATGGTGATCTCGATACCGCGGATAAAGAAGTCGCCGCTCTTGTAGGTCATGTAGACCAGGCTCGACAAAAAGTCGCTGGGGTTGGAGTCCGAGACAATGCTCACCTGCACCAGATCGATAAACGACATGACGCAGCGGTCCACGAAAAAGATCGCCGCGATGGCGACCACGACGTAGCTGCCCAGGCGTGCGCCACGGCGGCAACGCTCGGAGGCGAACGGCGACTTTTCGCGATAGTCGTTCCAGTGCATAAGCTTGGTGACCAGCGCCGCCGCCGACACGACGAGCCAGGCCCAAAGGATCGCCCAGAGGCAGTCTTGGAACACGCCCGTAGGCGCCAAGAAGCTCAGCGGCGTGGGGTTGCGTTGGCTAAATGCCAGGCCGAGCGCCGCGATAACGCTCGTGCCCAGGTATACATAACGGTGGTCTGCCTTGATAAAGGAGGCCAGGCGATTGATGGTTTTCATGCTGCCTCCCTATGCCGGCTGACGGTCGAGGCACGCGTCCCACATTTGGTCGCGCTCCTCTTGGCTAATGCCCTTGAGTGTCTTGTCGATGAGTTTAAGCAGCTTGTCCGAGCCCTTGCGGCAGCCGACGTTTGCCGTGACCTCCTGCTTGAAACCCTCGCCCTCGGCAAATTGAATCGGCACGATACCCGGGTTTTGGGCCATATAGCCCTTCTCATTCTCGGTGTTGTAGGTCACGGCGTCGCAGGTGCCCTGCAGCAGGTTCGAAAACACCGTGGGGACGGAGTCGACCGGGTTTTTGTGCACAACGCCCGGGATCTCGTCGATGACGGTATCGAGCATGGTGTCCTTTTGGCCGAGCACCGTGGCGCCGCTAAAGTCGCTGAGCTTGGTCGCGTTTTGGTAGGGCGAGCCCTCTTTTACGAACAGGCCAAAGTAGCCAATGAAGTACGGGTCGGAAAAGCCGACGGACTCCTCGCGCTCGGGCGTGGCGCTCATGCCGGCAATGATGAGGTCGATCTGACCGTTGTTGAGCGAATCGATAAGGCCCGAGAAGCTCTGCTTGACGGCGACGGGCTCGCCGCCGAGGGCCTTGCAGACGATCTTGGCGATCTGCACGTCGTAGCCATCGGCATAGGCGCCCTGCACGTTGTCGATGGGGATGGTGTACTCGCTGGCTTCGGAAACTTGCCAGTTGTACGGGGCGTAGGCTGCCTCCATACCGATGCGGATCTTGTCCTTGCCGATAACGGAATCGGACAGGTCGTCGCGACCGCCGCCCGTCGTGGGCTGAACTACTTCCAGCGTGGAGGGGCGCTGGCAACCGGCAAGTGCGCCGGCGACGACAGAAGCGCTCGCAGCGAGAGCGCTACCCAAAAAGATGCGACGGCTGCATACCGGCTGTGGATGCGCGTCGCGTTGATGGGGAGAATGCATAATCTGCCTTCCCTGTTGAATCGTATGCTGACGACTTAACAGGATATACGCCAGCGACCAGCAGCGCAGCACAAGCTCGAAAAATTAATAGACACACGGTAGTCATTGGGAGCGTCGATGTTTTGGCAATGCCAGCGAGCGCCGCCCAGAGCGAACAAGTTGGCATGAAAAAGGCAAGGCATAGACCTTCTGGTCATGCCATGCCTTTTGAATGACAAATTGTCGCTCTGGGTAGCGCGCAGCGTCGACCGGCCCGCCGTTCGTCAGAACGGCGGAACCTCTAGAGCAGGGTGACGCTAAAGGAACGGGTGTCGGTAGCGCCCGGCGCCAGCGTAATGGTGTTGACCTTGTGCTCAAAGACGTCGTCCTCGGTGTCCATGGTAGTGTGGCCGGTCCAAGGCTCGAGCGCCACAAACGGAGCGTCGTTGGCGGCAGACCACACGCCGATGTACTTAAAGCCCTCAAAGTCGATCTTGACGCCATGGCCCGACTTGCGACCGCGCAGCGTGAGCGTGGAGCCCGGGGTATCGGTGAACATGATGGCGTCGTTATCGAAGCTGCGGTGCGTGATGGGCAGCACGTCCGAGTTATCGGGAGCCTTGTAGCTACCCTCGAACGTCATAAGGCCATCAGGCGTGATGATGGGGGCCTCGTTGGTCCAAGCCTCGGTAAACGCCAGCTCGTAATCCTCGAACGCCTCGTCTTCGGCACCGGGGGCGGGCACGTTGAATGCAGGATGACCGCCCACCGAGAACGGCAGGGCCACGTCGCCGGTGTTGGTGACGGCAAAGGTCTGCGTGAGCGTGGCGTCGCCGGTCAGGGCATAGGTCATGTTGAGCTTAAAGTGGAAGGGGAAAGCCTTGAGCGACTCGGGCGTATCGGTGATCTCGTAGGTGACGGACGAGCCGTCCTCGGAGACCTCGACGATCTTGTGCTCCACGATACGCGCGATGCCGTGGCGCGCCATCTCGCAGGTGCCGGCCGCAGACGTCGCCGTGTTGTTGCGCAGCGACCCCACGATGGGGAACAGGATGGGCGCGTGCTTGCCCCAAAAGGCCGGGTCGCCCTGCCATAGATACTCGTTGCCGTTGAGGGCAAGGCTCGTGAGCTGGGCGCCCATGGAATCGATGGCCGCGGTGAGGCCGCCGCGCTTGATGGTGGTGACGGTGGACATGCTACTTCCTCCAAAAGTAAACAACAGTGTCGAGGGCTATTGTCCCACTCTTGGCGGCGGGACGGGACGGCAGGCGATTATTGAGTAGCCATAGCGGAATGAGCGGCGAGCGCCTACTGGGTATCCACGTAAAGGTCAAACCCGCCCTGCGGTGTGGTGTCGACCGTGTCGGGCGCCTGTGAGTTAAAGCTCGCGGGGACCATGCGCTTTGAGGCGCAGAAGCGCGTGCCGTCGGTGGCGACGGGCGGTTCGTCGACGGTGAGCTCGTAGTCGCCGGGCTTGAGCTCGATGCCGTCACCAGCGGAATTGACGTATTGATACTCGTCAATCGTCTGCCCTTTGAGCGTACGCCCCACGATGTGGATGAGCATTTGGCTGTCGCCACGCGCGGTGTCCCACGTCGCGCCGTCCTTGACCTCGACCGACACATGTACCGAGCGCGTGCGGCTGAGCGATTGCTCGACAGACATCTCGACCTTGGCGGCGTCTTGGCGCTGCTGCTCGACATGGCTCCAAACGCTACCGATTGCCGAGCAGGCGATAACGCCGGCCATGAAGGCGATGAGAATGGGGCCGAGCGGAGAGCGGCGGCCCGCGTCTTCCTCGCGAGCCAGGTCGGGGCGATGCGTGGGCGCAGGCGCCTGGGCACCCTGCGCGGGCACGTCGAGAATGCTGAAGGATGCCGTGCTGTCGGGGTCGATGGTGTGGCGCGGCTGCGGGGTCTTTGCCGGCGAGATGGACATGTCGGCTGGCTCGCCGAGCGTGGCCGTAGCGTCGGCCTTTGCCTCGTCTGCCTCGGCCTGGGCCCAGGCTTGTTCGAAGGTCAGGGGCTCGACGGGGTCGAGGGCGGCGTCCGAGTCGGCGGCGGCGACGGTGCCGGGCTCGGCCTAGGGGACTGC